>JAGQGA010000345.1:0-3757 GCA_020432595.1 Anaerolineales bacterium
CAACATTGCGGCCGCAGTGGAAGAGTGTATCTACTGCTATGGTTTCAAATTTGACAACGTTTACAACGGCGATGTCATGATTCCTGTTGCCCAGGGTGCCGATCCCCATGACGGCGGCGGCAAGATGGTTGATTCCTACACCATTGGCCTGACCGATTTTGCCAACAACGAGGCGTATGCCGTGCCTAACGGCATCACCATCTGGTGGGTTTGTACTGAATACGAGGCGCCGCGTGAAGGCTGCTCCAGTCTGATGAAAGATTTTGTGGTGTGGCACCACCACCGCTGGGGCTATTTTGCCTATGAAACCAACGCCATGACCATTGATGGCTTTATCCATCGTGGCGATGTGACCCGCTTGGAAAACGAGTACGAAGTGGTGACTTCGCTTTATCTGGTGGACTATTTGCAGCGGCAAACGGTGATTCGCAACGCCGATTTGCAGGGGGCGATGCTGGGGATTGAAATGCCGGTAAACCGGGATGCACGCGGCAGCGATGGGGATAATGTGGGAATTACGCGGGTGGAAAACAGCCTGATTGTGGCACCCACGGGAATGCTCATCTCATCCCCCTCTTCAACGAACGGGGCAGATGATTTGTCGCCACAGCGCACCATTTTGCGTAACGTGCAGTTTGCCTACCCACCGCAGCGCCAAAATAAGTTCATCAGTATCAATGGCGATGGAGCCAGTGCGGCCACTTCCAACAACCCGAATGCACGAAACGACATCTGGATTATTGATTACAACAAGCCGGTTGGGGAAGATGGTCCAGATTTGTATATCTCGCCCCGCTATCAGCCTAAATCACGCTGCGATAATGCGCTGGGGGATTGTAGCAACGATATTAGCGGTAGCTTTCCGGCCATCGAAGGGGGCTATGTTTACCCGCTGGCCGATGATTTGATCCCCCCGCCGGTGGGGGCGCACAAGGTTTATTTGCCAATCTTGAAGTGAAGCGGATTGTTATTGGCTCAATGACTTGAATTTGGCCGCTTTGTATGGGCTTTAGTAGTGTATAATGAGCTCCATGAACGAAATAGCTAATCGGATGTACCAACTGCCAGTTAAATATAATCAAAAAATAAGCCAAGCTGTCCAAATTTTGCGGGAAGTTGGCTGTACAGAAGTCTACTTGTTTGGATCTTTAGGTACAGGTAATTATCATGAAGGATCTGACATTGATTTAGCGGTGCGCGGTTGCCCAAAGGGAAAGTATTTTTATGTTTTAGGGCAATTACTAGATGCTCTCGACTATAAAGTTGATCTAGTAGACTTGGATAGCAAAGAAAATGCATTCGCACAGCACTTGCAGAACATGGGGAGACTTGTCAAAATTGCTTGAAACCATTGTTTCCGATATCAAATTTGAGATAGGGCAAATTGATCAGCTATTCACGGCCTATGCAGATCTTTTTGAACAGTTGGAGAATGAAGCTCCGAGCATGGTCGAACTGGCTGCCATCGCCACTATCTTGCATTCTTTTTACAATGGCATCGAGAACATTTTTCGGCGCATTGCCAAAGGAATAGATGAGAAGATTCCTGAAGGGGTTGCTTGGCATCGCCTATTGTTAGCTCAAATGACAAAGCCAAATTCATCCAGGCAAGCTGTTTTAACCGCTAAATCAGAGAACCAGCTAAAACAGTACCTGAACTTCCGTCACTTTTTTCGTCACAGCTATTCATTTGTGCTAGATTGGGATGAGATGCAAGACCTTGCTTTGTCTGTAGAGGCTGTTTGGGAAGAGACAAAATCCGAACTTCTTGCTTTTCTCAATCAGATGTCTGCATAAAAAAACGGGCCGTTTTCAACCCATACACCTCCAATTTGGGAACGAAAACGGCCGTTTCTCCCTCCACAAACAGTTCTATTCCCACGCTTTTCTCGTTAGGGAAAATTTGGTCAGTAAACGTGACCAGCCCGCCGTTTACAAACACCTCAACGGACGATTTGTCTACAAAAATATGTAGCCGTAAGAGGCCATCATCTGGCACAAAATGCGCCGTATGGATGGCGGCAAAATGGTCGTGAAAATCACCTTGCCCGGAGCGGGAACGATCCACAAAGAGGGTGTTGCTTTTGGGGGCGTAGCCAACAGCCGTTTTTTCACCCTCACCCACGCGTACCCGAATGCCCACTTTGTTGGCCGTGATTGGGGCTTCCATGTCAATGATGATTTCCAGCGTGTCGCCCTGCACGTCGGGCGTGAAGGGGGCAGCGGGCGTGAGGGTCAGGTTTTGCCAGGCGTGGTGGGTGGTGCGGAGTTGGGTGAGTTCAGAAACGGCCGTTTGTGCCAACCTCACTCCCTCATCCGTCTGCACCAGCCTTGCCTCACGCGGAATTGTCATCGCCCCGCGCCAGGTTGACGTGGGAATCTCCCGCGCATATTGCCAGTTATTCATCCACCCCAGCCACAAGCGGCGACCATCGGGGGCATCACTCCACGACTGTGCGGCATAAAAATCGGCTCCAAAGTCAACCCACAGCACCAACTCTTTGGGGTTTTCGCTGGTAAATGTTTGCCCGTCAAAATCACCAACAAAATATTGTGTGCCGCTGCCTCCGGCCGGCGCCCCACCACCCACCCCCACCGTCAGCACCCAGCGCGTTTGGCCGCTTTCGCCCACCGGCAGTTCAAACAAATCAGGTGTTTCCCACACGCCCGACGTGGAGCCATAGCCAAAACCAAAGCTGCCGCTGGCTTCCCAATCAACCAAATTGGGTGAGGTATAAAACAGGATGGCACTACCTGCCGCCAGCGACATCACCCAATGCCCTTTGCCGCCGCCAGCGTCGTACCACATAACCTTGGGGTCGCGGAAGTTGCGAATGTTGGGCGGGGTGGGAATGACGGGGTTGCCCTCGTACTTTGTCCAGGTGCGTCCTTTGTCGGTACTGTAGGCAACAGCTTGGCTTTGGCGTGAATTAGCCGAGTTGTGGTAGGTATAAATAGCGACCATCGCTTCTTTGCCAAACCCGGCCGTGTTGTGCCAATCAATAACGGCACTGCCAGAAAAAATGTAGCCAAGGTCGTCGGGATACAGGGCAATGGGCAGGTGTTCCCAATTAACCATGTCGCGGCTGATGGCGTGGCCCCAGTGCATCGGCCCCCAAACGGTATCATCAGGGTAATATTGGTAAAACAGGTGGTATTCACCGCCATAATAAACCATGCCGTTGGGGTCGTTGACCCATTTTTCGGGCGGTGTAAAGTGGAATTGGGGGCGGAATGGTTCGTCAAGGGAAAGGGCAGGCAGGGAAGAAGGGCGGGAAATGACCATGTAGATTGTTCCTAAGGCAACCAAAAGGGTGAAAAAAGTGTACAGGATTTGTTGATGAGGATAGAGGGTGGAGCCGTTTTGCACGCGCTCTACCCCTTAATCCCACTCGCAGCAATACTTTCAATAAATGCCCGCTGCAGCGACAGGTAAAGAATCAGCACCGGAATGGTAATGATGGAAAGATAGGCCATAATTTCGCCCCAGGCCACGTTAAGCTGGAAAAAATAGGAGACTCCAATCTGCACCGGCCGCAGTTCTTCCGACTGCACCACCATAATCGGCCACAAATAATCCCCCCATTTTGCCAGAAAGGTCAAGATAGCCACCGTCGCAAAAACGGGGCCAGAGATTGGCACGTAAATACGGCGGTAAATTTCAAACCAGCTTGCGCCATCAATGCGTGCTGCTTCTACCAATTCATAGGGCAGCGAGCGGAAAAATTGTACAAACAGGAAAATGGCAAAGGCACTG
>JAGQGA010000345.1:3764-6226 GCA_020432595.1 Anaerolineales bacterium
CGTCAATGCGTGCTGCTTCTACCAATTCATAGGGCAGCGAGCGGAAAAATTGTACAAACAGGAAAATGGCAAAGGCACTGACAATGAAGGGGATAATTTGCACATGGTACGTGTCTAGCCAATTTTGCGTGAGACAAACAAAAGCCCCGCTTTCACAATCCGAAAAGCTAATCCACGGCAGCTTGCTTACAATGAGCAGCAGGGGAATGGCAATGGTCTCAAAAGGGACAATCAGCGTGGCGATGATCATGGACAGGACAAGACCCTTGCCCTTCCAGCGCGGCACGGCCAGAGCAAAACCCGCCATTGAGTTGAGAACCAAACTCAGCAACGTTGTCACCGAGGTGATAAGAACCGAGTTGAAGATAAAGCGGGCAATTGGCACACGTTGAAAAGCTTCAATATAGTTGTTAAACGATAAATCCCCATACGGTACAAAGGCCAGCAGCGAGCCAGAATCGCGCAGCAGTTGCAAATCGGGCTTCAATGATGAAACCAGCATAAAAATGATTGGGAAGAGAAAGATCAGCGCTACTACAATTAGCAGGGCATAACGCCCGATTAGAGTCAAAGATTTAGGCATTTTAATCATTCTCCCGTGTTAGATAGCGTTGAATGAGCGCAACCGTCAGAACCATCAAAAAGAAAAAGACAGAAATAGCTGAACCATAAGCAATATCTTGCTTGTTAAAACCACGCTGTACCATTTGGTGAATCACCGTGGTCGTTGAGTCAAGCGGGCCGCCACGAGTCATGATGTCTACCTGCGTAAACAAACCAAATGCTGCCATGGTGATGGTAATGAGGACAAAGACAAAGGTGTTGCGTAAACCAGGCCAGGTGACATAGCGGAATTGCTGCCACGTGCTGGCACCGGCCACGGCGGCGGCTTCATATAGCACGCCGGGAATAGTTTGTAAACCGGCCAGCCAAATAACCATGTGGAACCCGACCCCTTGCCAAACGGACATGATGATGATGGCGGGCATGGAGGTCTTTTCATTGCCTAGCCAGTCAATGGGCTGAAAGCTGCCGAAGCTGAGCATGGACAGAAGGCTGTTGAGCAGGCCGTTGTTGCCATCATAGATAAAGCGCCACAGGATGGAAACGATGACCATGGAAATGACAACGGGGATAAAGTAGATGGTGCGGAAGATGTTGATGCCCCTGAGCTTTTGGTTGACAAGCAGGGCCAAGCCCAACCCCAATCCCCCTTGCACCGGCACAACAATGATGGTGAAGTAGAGAATGTTTAGCAGGGAGCGGAGGAAAACGGAATCGCCTGCAAGTAGCAAGTATTGTGTATCACCGCTCACCCAGGCGTAGGCTTCTTGCAGACCATCTAGTTCGGGATAATCGGGGTTGTCACGGGTGAAGTTGCGGGAGCGGGGAAAGGTGTAGTTGCCGTCTTCGTCCAAAATGTAGTCACCGGTGTCGGGGTCTACTTCGGCTTTGTTGGGGAAGATGCGCATGGTGAGCAGACGCTCAAAGTTGCGTGTGCCCACAAATTCGGTGGGGTTGGGTGAGATTAGCCGTTGGTTGGTGAAGGCAAAGCCAAAGGCCATGAAGAAAGGGACAATTAAAAATGCTAACAGCAAAATGACGGCGGGGGCAATCATGCCATAACCGGCCCATGCTTCTTGCCGCCGTGCTTTGCTGGTTTGGGCTGGAGGTGGGGTGGGAGAAACGGCCGTTTTTCCCACGGAACTAGACATACTCATCTCATCTCCTCTTGCCTTCGCGTGATAATCAGTAGGCCGACCTGTCGGCCGGCCTACTGACACTTACAACTTATTGACTACAGATTATTGACCTGTTGCAATAGCGTCTTCGTGAATGGACGGCCCAACCACGGAGCCATCAAACCCATAGCCACCATTGGCTTCAATGTCAGCGTTGATTTCATCAGCCGCTGCATCCAAGGCGTCAATCACGTCCGCGCCATTGGCGATGTCGGCCAGGGCTTTCTCATAGGTGAGCGCGGCCGAGAGATAAGCTGGCGTTGGGGGACGGAGCGTAGCCTGACGGTTGCTCAGTTCAAAGAAGATTTCCAACGGGCCACCAGGAGCATAGTTCTGGGTCAATGCCGCCGCGCTGGGGGTGGAAGGAATCAGACCGATGCCATCAGAGAAAGCGGCCAGGTATTGATCTTGAATGGCATGTTCGATGAAGGCATTGGCACAATCTTTATTTTGGCTGTCGGCAGAGATACCGAACTGCCACGAAGCAGCACCGATGCGGTTGCCGTTACCAAAGTTGGGTGCCGGCAGGAAGAGCAGGTCATCGCCAAAGGCATCAAGTGCACCCAAAGCGGCCCAGTTACCGTTCCATTGCAAGGCGTATTTGCCATCAATAAAGCCGGTGTCGCGGTCAGCACCGTCTTGGGAGGTGCCGGGAGCGAGGCCACGGTCGAAGACACTTTGCCACCATTCACCAAAAGCGATGGCTTCGTCGCCGTTGAT
>JAGQGA010000346.1 GCA_020432595.1 Anaerolineales bacterium
AAAGCAGCCAACCCCGAGGTAGCGATATGGCATGTGCTAGACCGCCAGTTTGACGGGGCACCGCTGTTTGAGTTCATTACCCACGACCTTCAGGATAAATGTGTCATTCGGCTGAAGAGTTCGCGCAATTCCCAGGAAAAGTGGGTCAATGAGGCTGGGAAAGAATGTCCGGTGAAGTTGAAGGATGTTCCTCTGGCTGGCAAACAGATAGAGCGATTGAACAAAGTGCGTCTCAAGGGCAAGGTCTATCAGCAAGCCAAGAGAATCATTGAGTGGGGCACGTTGGTTTTGGCAGGGAAAGCTATGCTATTGTGCGAGTGACCTTGTTGAAGCGAGATGGTCATCCCATTTTCAAACAACCGATGCTGTTGTTGACCAACCATAGTGTGGTCACATACCAAGCAGCACTGGGGATTTACCGGATCTACTTGATGCGGTCAAAGATAGAAGAGGTCTTCAAATTTGTGAAAAATGCGGTTGGCTGGGAGGAATTTCAGGTGAGAGATTGGGAATCAATCAAGAATCTGATAGCCACTGCCTTTTTCATTGGGGGATATTTTTATCAAATCGAACCGCAACTGTCCCAACATCCGGCCATTGAATGGCTGTGTCAGTTGGGCAATGGCAAGGGCAAGGTAACGCGCCACTTCTTTTTGGAAGGGTTGCGGAATCTGCTGCTTCATCATCACGTCGAAAGGATGCGTACCCAATCAGGCATAACAGATGCTGAATGGGAAGATATGCTCTCCCTGGCTTTATGACCATTGTTTTCCAGAGTTTTCAAGAAGGAATGAACAACAAGATTCGGCTGTTCAAACGCATTGCTTTTGGCTTGCCATCTTTTGCTCATTTTAGAGCGAGGATTCTTTGGGCTTGTGGTTGACCACAGAATTCCTCAGAGAACCCTCTTTTGCAGCTTCTCACGTTCCATATCCCAAAGTTTTGTAAATCGTTCAAAAACATCCGCAATGATTTTCAGTTCGCTTTCCGAGTAACTGGAAATCAATTCATCCTGCGCTTGACGCGCCGATTCAAACCATGCTGCGACCCTATCGGAGCTTGATGGCGCAGGCATGATCAAAGTCCCGCGACGATCTTTGGGATTAGGTTTTCGCTCAATCAACCCCGCCTTTTCCAGTCGGTCAAGCATGGCCGTTGTCGCCCCGGAAGTTAGGCCCGTGTGCCTGGCAAGTTCAGAAGGGGCAGCAACCCCTTTGATAAACAGCAGCCGAAGACATTCCATGTCGGTCACATTAAGCCCTGCCCATTCACTCATCGCATTTCTGAACTGCGTTAAATAAATGCCATAATCCCTCACCGCCATCAGAGCGCGTCTTTTCAAATCCGCTTTTGTCGAATTCGTCATCATCATACCCTTGACATTGTCTTGATTTGCAAGTATCTTTATTTTATAACTAAATCTATTCAAATGCAATGTGGTAACAAACACAAGCAAATAAGGAGATTTCCATGAGCCTCACCAAAAAGTCTACCAAAAAATCAGCCGAAGCATTCACCGCCGAAGAAAAAGCCGCCATGAAAGCACGCGCCCAGGAGCTAAAAGCTGAAGCGCGTATGAATAAAAACAGGGAGGAAGGGGAAAAAGCAATTTTTGCGGCCATTGAACAAATGGAAGCGCATGACAGCGTGATGGCGCAGCGGCTCCATGAGGTGGTCACAGCCGCCGCGCCCGAACTTATGCCAAAAACGTGGTATGGCATGCCCGCCTATGCCAACAAAGATGGGAAGGTCATTTGCTTCTTCCAGGCCGCCAGCAAATTTAACGTCAGGTACGCAACCTTTGGCTTTCAGCATGATGCCAACCTTGACGACGGCAATATGTGGGCCACCAGCTTTGCGCTGATTGAACTCACCCCGGCTGAAGAAGCAAAGATTGAGGCACTGCTACAGAAAGCGATCAACTAGGGCAATGTTCGCCCTCTAGTCCCAGTTTAAGAAGTTCAACTTCTGCCAGAAGTTGAACTTCTTGGGAACATCACGGCCGTTTTTCTCACCCTCTCACAGCACCATAACCGAAAATCGCCAATTTACCTATCCCCGCTATAATCAGCAGATGCTCACCGCTGTCTGGTTTATCCTGGGTTTACTGCTTGGTATTGGCATCAACGGGCTGGCCGATTTTCTGCCCCACTATCGGCTGCAACCCGCTTTGATACGGCCGTTTTTTTCCTATTTCCACCCGCCCCGCAGCAGCCGCGACTGGCTGACGCTGGCAGCAACGGCCGTTTTTCTCGCCCTTCTCACCACCAACACCCAGCACTGGCTCACGCTGCCGTTCAACACTCTCTACATCGCCATTCTTATTCTCATCATCGTCATTGATTTGGAGCATAAGCTCATTTTTAACCAGGTGACGTACCCAGGAACGGCCGTTGTCCTGCTCGGCAGCTTTTTGGTTGACGATAACAGCATTGGGCTGGCACTGGCAGGAACGGCCGTTGGCGGCTTCATTTTCTACGTCATCTACTGGGTTGGCAGCCGGCTCTTTGGCGACGGGGCTCTCGGCTTTGGCGATGTCAAACTTGCCATGCTCCTGGGAGCCATGCTCGGCTTCCACCGCATCTTTTTTGGCCTGCTGCTCGGCGTGTTGCTCGGCGGTCTCATTAGCCTGCTGCTGCTGCTTACCCGCCGCGTCTCCCGCCACGATGCCCTCCCCTACGGCCAATATTTGGCGCTGGGTGGCATTGTTATGCTTATTTGGGGGCAAGAGATCATTGCTTGGTATTTGGCGTGACCAAACAAGAAGTAATCAGTAAACGGTAATCGGTAATCGGTCAGTAGCGCACTGGTTACCGATGACTGATTACCGATTACCGTCTAGCGTAAATGAGTGAATTACAAATACGGCCGTTAACCACCATGGCCGACATTGAACAAGTACGGCACGTGCAAATGGCAACGTGGGGCATGGCGGCCGAGGAAACGATTCCGCCCCACACCCTCCATGCCTTGCAGCATCATGGCGCGTCGTTGCTGGGGGCGTTGGACGGCGACCGAGTGTTGGGGTTTGCTTTTGCCGTGCTTGGCACAATGGACGCACCCGATGAGACGGCGGCAGCCGAGCGGCTCAAGCTGTATTCGGTGGCAACCGGGCTGCTGCCGGGCTACCAGCAAACAGGGGCGGGCTACCGGCTGAAGCTGGCGCAGCGGGAATTTGCCAACCGGATTGGCGTGCGGTTGATTAGCTGGACGTATGACCCGTTGATGAGCGTAAACGGCCGTTTTAACATCCACAAGCTCGGCGGGGTCGTCTCCACCTATCACCGCAACTTTCACGGCACCATGAGCGGGGTGAACGCCGGGTTGCCCACCGACCGCTTTGAAGTGGATTGGTGGGTAGCGAGCGAACGGGTGCAGGAAAGGGTGCTGGGGGAAAAACGGCCGTTGTCTCTTGCCACCCTTCTCAACAGCGGCGCAACGCTGCTCAACCCCACCCAATTCAGCAACCACGGCCACCCCGTCCCACCCGCCACCGTCAACACAGAGGGCAACAATTCCGCCCTGCTGGTTGAAATCCCTGCCAATTTCACCGCCCTCAAAACGGCCGATTTTGCCCTAGCACAGCAGTGGCGGCTCCACACCCGCACCCTTTTTGAAACCTTATTCCACCGTGGCTACACCGTCACCGACTTTGTGCAAAGCACCGACGGGCAGCCGCGCAGCTTCTATTTGTTAACACAACAGACGCAACCTATTGAATTACCTATGAAATAGAACGCTGCATTTCCCAAATCAGGAAAATCAAGAAAATCTGCGTCCTATTTCCCCAGGAGAACCCATGAAAATCGAAAAAATTGATCTCTATCACATCACCCAATCCCTCGTCAGCCCCTTCACCACCAGCTTTGGCACCGAGCTAGACCGCCACTGCCTCATCTTGGCGCTCTATGCCGACGGGCTGGTGGGCTGGGGCGAATGCGTGGCTTCCACTGACCCCGGCTACAGCTATGAAACCACCGAAACCGCGTGGCACGTTCTCACCAAGTTCCTCATTCCCAGCGTGCTGGGCAAGGAGCTGGACGAGCCGGAGCAGGTGCAGGGATGGATGAGCCAGGTGCGTGGCCACCCGATGGCGAAGGCAGCGATTGACCAAGCGGCGTGGGACATTACCGCCCAGCGGGATGGGCTGTCGTTTGCCCAAAAATTGGCACTACCCTATCCCGAAGGGCCACGGGAACAGGTGTCGGTGGGGGTCAGCAACGGCATCCAGCCGTCGGTGGCCGACACGCTCAAGGTGATTGAAGGGCGGCTAAAGGAGGGGTATCGCCGTATCAAGCTGAAGATTAAGCCGGGGCATGATTTGGAACTGGCACGGGCGGCAACGGCCGCTTTTCCCGATGTGGCGATTATGTTGGATGCGAATTCGGCTTATACGCTGGAAACGGCCGTTCCCATCTTCCAGGCCATGGACGACCTCAACCTGCTCATGATTGAGCAGCCGCTTGCCCACTACGACATTCTTGACCATAGCTTGCTCCACCCGCAAATTAAAAACCCGCTCTGCCTCGATGAAAGCATCCACTCCGACCACGACACCCGCCTCGCCATCACCCTCAACGCCTGCGACATCATCAACATCAAACCCGCCCGCGTTGGTGGCTTCACCAACGCCCGCAAAATCCACGACCTGTGCCGCGAAGCCGGCATCGCCGTCTGGTGTGGTGGAATGCTCGAAACCGGTGTCGGTCGCGCCGCCCAGCTTGGCCTCGCCTCCCTCCCCGGCTTCACCCTCCCCGGCGACATTTCTGCCACCGAACGGTATTACAAGCGCGACATCACGCAAAACTTTACCCTCAACACCGAAAACAGCACCATTGACGTGCCAACCGGCCTCGGCCTCGGTATTGAAATTGATTTCACCCAGTTGGAAGAGGTGACGGTGCGGAAGGAAACATTTAGTAATCGGTAATCGGTAATCAGTAATCAGTAAGAGTTGTACCGATTACTGATTACTGGTCACCGATTACTGCCAAAATGATATGTTTGAAGGAACAACCATCTCATTCATCGGCAGCGGCATTATGGCTGAGGCCATGATTCGGGGGCTGATTGACCAACAGGTCGTTGCCCCCAGCCAAATTATTGGCTCCGACCCTTATGAGCAACGCTGCGCCGAGCTACAGGAAAAGTACGGCATTTACACTACCACCAGCAACGAGGAGGCGGCTACCAAGGGGGAAATCGTCGTTCTCTCCATCAAACCCCAGTCGTTGAACAAAGTCATGCCGGAAATTCGCGGCCGACTGCGGCGGCGCGACCTGCTTATCTCCATCATGGCGGGTGTCCCCATCAAACGGTTAGCTGATGGCATTGCCCACGCCGCTGTTGTCCGCGCCATGCCCAACACCCCCGCCCAAATCGGCCAGGGCATCTCCGTCTGGACAGGCACACCGGAAGTAACCGAGGAACAGCGCAATCAGGCCCAGGCCATTTTGGAATCGTTTGGTGAAGCCATTTTTGAGGAAGATGAACGCTACCTCGACATGGCGACCGCCCTCAGCGGCTCCGGCCCCGGCTTTGTTTTTATGTTTATGGAAGCAATGATTGATGCTGGTGTCCACATGGGCTTCTCCCGCCGCGTCGCCGCGCAGCTCGTTTCCCAAACCATTTTGGGGTCGGTGGCTTATGCCAACCAGTCAAACAAACATGTGGCCGAACTGCGTAACCAGGTCACATCCCCCGGCGGCACCACTGCTGCCGGGCTGTATCACATGGAAAAAGGTGGCTTCCGCACCGTCATCTCCCGCGCCATCTGGGCCGCCTATGAACGCTCCATTGAGCTAGGCAAGGGGGGATAATTTATCGGACGCGGACGAACACGGACGAACACGGACAATAGGAAATCCGCGTTTGTCTGCGTTCGTCCGCGTTCTGTTTTCTGGGGGTTTTCTATGTACATTTTGGTCACGGGCGGGGCTGGTTATATCGGCAGCCATACCTGCTTGGAACTGTTAAACGCCGGTTATGAAGTCGTCGTTGTGGACAATCTTGCTAACAGCAAGGTGGAATCGCTGCGCCGGGTGCAGGCACTGACGGGCAAATCGCTTGCTTTCCACCAGGTTGATCTGCTGGATGCGGCAGCACTCAATGACATTTTTGCCGCTTACCCCGTTGAAGCGGTTATTCACTTTGCCGGGCTGAAGGCGGTGGGCGAATCGGTCTCGCAGC
>JAGQGA010000347.1 GCA_020432595.1 Anaerolineales bacterium
CCTTATTCTAGATTGAGAATGGCTAGGCTCAACGAAAAATGAGTTCCCCCGGTTGGGTGGCATCAAATGTCACCGTTTTTTGCGCCCCATTTTCCCGTTTGGTTTCCGGCGTTTGGAAGTAAATGGTAGCCGTCAATTCATAGGTTGTGGTCGGCTCTTGGTCGCGCAAGTGGAGGGTGAGGGTGAAGTTGGTTGAGTTTGGTTCGATGACGTTGAGCGAACCAGCCAACTCCCCCCGCTCGTTGAGGACATTGACTTCGATAGACGGCCGTTCCACAAACGGCGACAAATCAAACCCCACCGCCACCCGCCGGCCGTCGGGGTACACATACAGCCCCAGCTGCTTAATCTTCACATCCCGTGGCGACTGCGCCAGGGGATCATCAAAAAAAGTAATATTGGTCATCAAGCAGTGCCACGTTAACGTTGGGTTTCAACGAGCCGCCCCGAAACAAATTTGTGCAGAATGCTGCTCATTAATATTTGGTAGGGAACACCCTCTTCCAAAGCCCGCTTTTGAATCGCCTCCAAATCCTTTTGAGAAATACGAATATCAACCTGCGCCTCTTTCTTAAACGTTGCCTCGGCATAGCTCTGATACCGTTTCATCTCCTTCCCCTCATTGGCAACCGATTCCCATTCCCCGCGCTCAAACGAATCAAGTAGTTCCTGTTCTTCTTTATCAAGCTGTACCATGCTCCAAGAAAAGTATTTCATAAGCATAAACTAACATAACGCATGCCCAATGGCAACATTTATTTATCCTGTCCTGAAAACAGGACGCTGATTCACCTGATTTTCCTGATCAGTTTAATCAGGAAAATCTGCGTCCTATTTTCATTCTTCGTGTTCCAACCAGAAGACAGCGCAGGTTTTCTCTGCCGCCCAAACCCTTACGGCTGTTTCAGCGTCTACTTGTCTATGATTCATTCCGCAGCGTCTCTAGCATGTCTTCATCAAATGGGTTTCCCCCATTGTTTAGTACCTCAATCCAGCTATGACGACGATCAACAACTTCATCACTATGGTCATGATCGGGAGCCCATGCAACAAATGCCTGGAAATCAGCAATAGCTCCAGCAAAATCACCCGTTAAAGCCCGCGCCATACCCCGGCTGTCCCGAATGCCCCCATCCTCAGGGGCAAGCTGCACGGCCACCTCACAAGCATCAATAACCTCGGCTGCATGGTTCCACAGCCTGCCCTGCCAACAAAGGGTGTTCCAAACCGAGCTGTCATTTAACTCAGCGGCAATATCTGGCGACAACTGCTGGAAGTCTGGTGCCAATTCATGGGCTTGTTTTAGGGTGACGACGGCCGTTTCAACATCGCCCTGGCTAAACAGGTTGGCAGTTTGGGCAATGAGACCCAGCAAAGCAAACTGGTTGGCTTCCTCCTCAGGGTCAAGGTCTAGCGTGGGGTCAAGAGCCACAGCTGCCTCAAAACGAGCAATGGCTTCTTCTACCTGACCAGCACGCGCTAGTTCTCGGCCTGACTCAATAAAGCTGGGATGAATGGGTAACGCTGGACAGGTGCGCCGATACGCCTCCTGCCCCAAATACCGCTGCCACTCCGCCCAAGACAGGTTACGCCGTACTTTTTGGCAACCTATCTCCGTCAAAACTTTTAAAGTAAATTGCAGCCGGACGGTACGGTCATCACTGCCGGATGCCAGCCAGCGGCTATCGGGCGAGAAGGCCACCGACCAGACCCTCGCCTCGTGACCGGAGAGAATCGTCGGTTCGGCTTCGGGGTCGCTCATGTCCCACAGCCGGACGGTACGGTCAGCACTGCCGGATGCCAGCCAGCGGCTATCGGGCGAGAAGGCCACCGACTAGACACTCGCCTCGTGACCACTGATCGTATTATTAAAGTAAGGTTCAAGCAGAAGAGAGCGTAAGGAACTATCGGCCAGCCAGGCTACATTGCCCACCGTCTCCACATTCAAATGAATAGCTTCCAGCGCCAATAGTGTTCCCAGTTCCGTATCATTACTTTGTGGTTGCAGCAACGTAGGGGCAAGCGCAGCCAGCGACTGCGCCAGTGAAATACGGCTCTGCCGTTCCGCTTCCGTAGCGCGTGTTTGGGCAATGTTTTGCTGAATAAAGCCAAAACTGGCAAAACCAATGGCAACAAACAGCAAACCAATGACACCAGCTAAGGCTCGGCGGGCTGTGGTTGTACGTTGTGCCTCGGCAGCGCGGCGGGCTTCCGCTTCGGCCGCTAGTTCCTGCGCCGCCGCCAGTTCCCGTTGCTGCTGCACTTCGCGTTCCACCGCTTCCTGCTCCCGCGCCGCCACACTTGCCGCCACAAACGCGCCATCCAGCGGGTGAAGGTCTGGCTCTTCTTTAGCCAGCCACGTCTCCACCTGCTCAAGCTGCCCACCACGGTAAAGATAGCTCGCCTCCCGTTCATTATCGTCCCACTCCTGCGCCGCTGTTTCCAGCCGCCGCTGTAGGCGCAGGTCGTCGCGGCTCTCGTCCAGCCACTTGTGAAGCGTCGTCCAGTTTCGTATCAGCGCCTCATGCGCCACTTCCGCACTCGTTTCGTCAGTGCTAACCAACCGCGCATCGGCCAAAATGGTCAGCACCTCCCGCACCCGCGCCACCTGGGTCGGCTGGCTGCTCAACCGCGCCTGCGTCACCCGGCGGCGCGTATCCTCCGTCCCTTCACCCAGCTCCGTCAACTGCAAAAAGATGTGGCGGGCAACGGCCTGTTGTTCCGCCGTCAAGCCATCAAAAGTGCGCTGGGCGGTGGTAGCAATCGCCTTCGCCACCTTTCCCGCCGCCACATAGCCAGCGTGGGTTAGCGTCTGCCCCTCCCGCCGCCGCCACGTCTCCAGCAGGGCGTGGGAAAGCAGCGGCAACGCCCCCGGCTCCGTCCCCACATCCGCCAGCAGCCGATCCACCAGCCCCGACTCAAGTTGCCACGCCCCCTGCCGGGCTGGTTTCTCAATCGCCTGCTGCAGTTCACTGTGGCTCATCCCCCCCAATATCTTTTGCCGCGTCTCCAGCAGCGGGCGCAGCCCACTAAACGGGACAGCCTGGGCGTAAAAATCGGCCCGCAGCGTCAGAATAAGCGTCAGGTGGCGCTGCTTGCTGCTGCCCACGGCGTTGACCAAATTCTCCACAAACAGCCGCCGCGCCTCAGGGTCATCACATTGGGTAAACAGCTCCTCAAACTGGCCAATGAGCAGCAGCGGCGGCTGGTCGGGTTGTTCTGTTGTCTGGCGATAGAGGAAAAGATCGAGGCTGTTGCTGTTGGCTTGCAAATCCTTGTGCAGCGTGTCCATAGCAATCACGCTGGCGCTGCTGCGGGTCAGGGTGGCGGCCAGCGCTTTAAGCGGCTCGTCGCCGGGGGTGATGATGTGGATAGGCCAGTGGCGGCTAGAGCGACCCTCTAATTCAACCGCCCCCTGCTGCAAAGCGGGGATCACCCCCGCCCGCACCACCGACGATTTGCCGCTGCCGGAAGCTCCCACCACCGCCAAAAAGCGATGCCGCCGCAAATGCACCAATAGTTCCTGCGTCACCCGCTTCCGCCCAAAGAAGAGGGCGGCATCTTCAACATCGTAGTAAAGCAGCCCTTTGTAGGGGGAGTCGTCAAGGCTGTCGCTAGCAACTTGCCAATCCCGCTCCGGGCGCATCTGCTGGCAGTGCGTCAACAAAGTTGGCAGGCGATTCTCCCGTTCACAAAGAGCAACTAGCTCCCGAATATTGCCCACCTTATTCCAACCAGGCAGATTGTCGTAATCAATGCCCAGGGCAAAACAGAGGGTGCGCAACTCCTCATTATCAAATGCCGCCTCAATTGCCTGCCGTAACCGCTCGCGATTGATGTGCCTGGACATATCTGGTACCACCTTCCTCGCAACACGCTAAATTGTAAGGCAATCGGCACAAATGGCAAACCGATGTTGTTCGAGGAAACGTTGTGGAATGGGGTAAATGCTACCCCTGCCGCTCAAACCTCTGCAGCCGTTCCAGCACCTGCACCACCGCCACCTGCCATTCGTGGGTGCTAAGGTCGCGCTTCATCAGTTGTGGGACAACAAGCGGCCGTTTTGCTTCCCCTCACAAGCTCTCCCAAATACCGCCACCATGCTAAACATCTGCCGGTGGATGCCAGCCCGCAGCAACCCACAAGAAACGTGATTTGACAATTCTGTGGTTGTTCATTTGCAGAGCATCCACCGTAGCACGGCCGACGGCCGTTTTTCCCAAGACATACACCCCATCTTCTGACCAGGCAAAATGCGTATTCCAATTTTGCTGACGTGGGTTAAACAAAGCGACATACTGGTTGGTGGCTAAATCTAGGGCGTGCGTCTGATCTGATTTACGTGAATTGCACCAGGAACACGCCAGCCACAAGCTAGCTTCTGCCGATGAACCGCCTTTAGCTTCAGGAATGATATGATCGATTTGCATAGCAATTCCCGTAACCAAGGTCTGCGTTTGGCAATAGCCACAACGATGTTTTGCCGCTTCCGCTATAGCTTGCCGAACCGCTTTGGGAATGAATGTCTTGCTCATACAATGGCAGGATTGGGCAGTTGGAGAAGCTCCCTCAGATCATGGCCGTGACGACGCAAAATTTCAAGACAATAGGATCGGCGCAAAACGGCCTTCTGATAATAATCCAGCAAATAATCCTGACGTTCTCCATCGTCTAACGACAAACTTCCCACACGCTGCGCCTTGTCATTTAACACAGCCAGCTCTTCCTGGTAAGCCATGGGCATTGGGTTTTGCGCTAGAAGCAGCAGCACTTCGTCGGGAAGGATAGCCAGAGCCACTAACTCACGCTCAACTTCGTCTTCCAAAGAAGGAATAGATTCAACCTGAGCCAAAAGGACATCTACTGTGTCAGGAATTGAACGTTCGTGCTGCCTGGCAACTTGTTGCAACCGGTCAAAAACAGATTGCGGAAGCTCAATATGAATGGCGTTTAGCATCGTCCACCTCGCATAACGTCTTTTGACATTTGAAAGCATAGTATAGCATAAGACACAACTACCCCTGCCGCTCAAACCCTTGCAGCCGTTCCAGCACCTGCACCAGCACCACCTGCCATTCGTGTGTGCTGAGGTCACGCTTCATCCAAACGGCCGTTTTGCTCACCCGCACACTCTCCCCCAAATACCGCTGCATATGATACCTGTCCAGCCCCTCCAGCTCCAGCACCCGAATGCGAATTTGCCCCGCCTCGGTGGTAATAGCCGAGACGTTGGCCTTGAGCGCCAGCGCCTTGATCCGCAGTTGGTAGAGCAAATTGTGGATCGGGTCGGGAATGGGGCCAAAGCGGTCGGCTAATTCTTCAGCCATCTCGTCAATTTCGTGCAGCGAATCGAGCATTGCCATGCGGCGGTAGAGCCGCAACCGCAGCGCCGCATCCGGCACATAGTCGGGCGGTACGTAGGTTGCCAGCGGCAAATCAATGACCGGGGCTTCGGGCAGGTCGGGGGGTAGTTCCTCCCCTTTAAGTTCGGCTTTGCGTCGTTTAACGGCCGTTGCCAGCAGCCGCGTATACAAATCAAACCCCACCGCCGAAATATGCCCACTCTGCTGCCCACCCAGCAAATCCCCCGCCCCGCGAATTTCCAAGTCACGCAGGGCAATTTGGTAGCCTGCCCCCAGCTGCGTTTGTTCGGCAATCGTTTCCAGCCGCGCCTTCGCCTCCGCCGTCAGCGACCGCCAGGGGCGGTGGAAGAAGTAGGCATACGCCCGGCGCGTGCCGCGCCCCACCCGCCCGCGAAGCTGGTAAAGCTGTGACAGCCCAAAGGCATCGGCGCGATCCACAATCAGGGTGTTGGCGTTGGGAAAATCCAGCCCGCTTTCAATAATCGTCGTCGAGAGCAAAATATCAATCTCCCGATCCGAAAACTGCTGCATAATCTTTTCCAGCTTGCGCTCGCTCATCTGCCCGTGCGCCACCACCACCCGCGCTTCCGGCACCAGCCGCTCCACCTGCTTCCGCACAATGTCAATGGATTGCACTCGGTTATGCACCATAAAGAGCTGCCCACCCCGATCCAGTTCACGCAAAATCGCCCGCTTGAGCCGCGTTTCGTCCGCCTGCCCCACATAGGTTTGCACCGGCAGCCGTTCAGCCGGCGCGGTGTCAATGATGCTGATGTCGCGCACCCCGGTCAGGCTCATGTGAAGCGTGCGCGGGATGGGAGTGG
>JAGQGA010000348.1 GCA_020432595.1 Anaerolineales bacterium
TAAACAAGAAGAAAAATAGCCACTTTGCCGGAATTCGCCAGGCATTTTCGGATTGAGTTTCCTATTTGTCTTTCCGAAAATGCCTTAACGATTCAGCTCCTGCCGCAAATTTTCCATCAACTGCGTCATAAAACGAAGATTGTGGATGGTTGCCAGGCGGGGAAACAGGGAGTCGTTGAGTTTGAACAGGTGGTGAAGGTAGCCAAGGCTGTAGTTTTGGCAGCAGGGGGCATCGCAGTAGGGGGAGATGGGCTGGCTTTGTTTGAGATGCTTTTTGTCGTTGATGTAGGTGTAGTGGAACCAGTCGTCGCCGCGCAAAACGGCCGTTTTCACATCCACATCAAAACAATACAGCCGCCCGTGCCGCGCATCCCGCGTGGGCATGGTGCTGTCAAAAATGTTGTAGCCCATCCGCGCCGCCGCCACCACGTTGCCCGGATGCCCAACCCCCAGCGCGTGGAGCGTAAACTGCGGCGGCACAATTTCCCGCGTGTAGGCCAAAATATCGGTCAGCAAGTTGCCTTCGCTGTCCAGCGGCCAGCCGCCATAGCCATAGCCATCAAAGCCAATCTCCAGCAGTTGGTCGGCACACTGGCGGCGCAGATCGAGGTCGCCCCCCCCTTGGACAACGGCAATAAGTAACGGCCGTTTCTCCTCCCGCCGCTGTCCCACAATCCGCTCAAACTCCTCCTTGCACCGCCGCGCCCAGGCCACCGTCCGCGCCACCGACCCCGCCTGCACCTCACGCGGATCATCCACATGGGTGCAGTCATCAAAACAAATGACCACATCCGAGCCATAGCTCAACTGCATCTGCACGCTTTTTTCTGGGGTCAGGTTATATTTGCGATCCTTCCCCTCCAGCCGAAACGTCGCCCCACGGTTGTTAATCGAACCGCTTTTGGGGTTTTGGCGAATGAGCGAATATACTTGGAAGCCGCCGGAGTCGGTAAAAATCGGCCGTTGCCACCCCGCCATCCGGTGCAGCCCGCCCAACGCCTGCACCACCGTCGAGCTAGGGCGCTGCATCAGGTGAAACGCATTCATTTGCACCGCCTGAATGCGACAAGCGGCCAAATCGGTGGCATCCACCGAGCGCACCACCCCCTGCGTGCCATCGGGCAGAAAAACGGGCAGGTCAAGGGTGCCGTGGGGAAGGTTGAGGTGTGTGAGCATAAATTGGTTACTGGTTATTGGTTATTGGGCTTGGTGCAATAACCAATAACCAATAACCAATAACCCAAATGCAGAATCAAGAACCACCAACTGAATTTTTAGACAAAATGCGCGGGCTGCTGGGCGATGGGTTTGCCGCCTTTGCCGCCAGCTTTGACGAACCGCGCCGGGTGGGGCTGCGGCTGAATACGCTCAAAACGAGCGTGGCGGATTTTAACAGCAAACCCGTATTTGCGCTTTCTTCCGTTGGCCCCCACGAACCGGCCGCCTTTTTGTTGGCCGACCCCGCCGCCCAGCCCGGCAAACACCCGTTCCACGAGGCCGGGGTCTACTATTTGCAGGAGCCAGCGGCGGTGGTGGTGGGCAGCGTCGTAGACCCGCAGCCGGGAGAATGGGTGCTGGATTTGGCCGCCGCGCCGGGGGGCAAATCCACCCATTTGGCGGCGCGGCTGGGGGACAGCGGGTTACTGGTTGCCAACGACATTGACCACAGCCGCGCCCAGATTTTGGCGCAAAACATGGAGCGCTGGGGTAGCCGCCACGCCCTGCTGACCAACGCCACCCCCAGCCAGCTTGCCGACCAGTTTGGGGGGATTTTTGACCGGGTGCTGGTAGATGCCCCCTGCTCCGGCGAGGGGCTGTTCCGGCGCATGGGCAGCTTTGCCTGGAGCGAGGCCAACGTGACCGCCTGCGCCGTGCGCCAAAGCCACATTCTTGAGGATGCAGCGCGGCTGCTGCGCCCCGGCGGGCGGCTGGTCTATGCCACCTGCACCTTTTCGCCGGAAGAAAACGAAGGGGTCATTGCCCAATTTTTGGCCGCCCACCCCGATTTTGCCCTGGAACCGATTCCCCCCATTACCGGAGCCGCACCGGGGCAGCCTGCTTGGGTCAACAGCGACCTGCCGCTTGACCGCGCCTTGCGGCTTTGGCCGCACCGGTTCCCTGGTGAAGGGCATTTTATTGCTCGGCTGCAAAGACAGGGGGGCGGTGGCGTGGATTATGCCCTTTTCCAGCCCCGTGCCTCGCGGGAGGCGCGGGCGTTGTGGGCTGATTTTGCGGCGAATGAGCTGGGGGATTTTGTTTATGAGGAGGAGCGGCTGCATGAGGCAAACGGCCGTTTATACCTCATTCCCCCCGATGCCCCTGCCACTGGCTCGGTGCGGCTGGTGCGCTACGGCTTGCTGCTGGGCGAACTGCGCCGCAATCATTTTCGCCCCGCCCACACCCTTGCCCTCGCCCTAAAGCCACACGAACATGGGCAAACGGCCGATTTTGCTCCCGATGATCCTCAACTTGTCTGCTACCTCGCTGGCGAAGATATTGCATGGGCCGGGGCAAGCGGCTGGGTGCTGGTGACGGTGGACGGTTTTGGGCTGGGTTGGGGGAAGGGGGGAAACGGCCGTTTAAAAAACCATTATCCGCGTGGGCTGCGGCGGGGATAGGAATTAGGGATTGGAGATTGGAGATTATGAACCTTCACAATCTCTAATCTCCAATCCCCAATCTCTCTTTTGTCTATACATCCCCCCGCTGAAACATGCCCCACAGATGCCCCCAATGGCTAACTCTGCCGCCATAGCGAGCTTCTAACCACGCTTTTTCCGGCCAAAGCGTGCGAAAAACCATTTTGGCAATGTCGCGGGGGCGGTCAACGAGCAGCAGCAGCAGCGGGAAGCGCAAGAGGGGATGGGGCAAGGCAAAGCCGTTGATGGCTTTTTCAGGTGCTAAAATCCGGCGAAACAGCCAGCGATGCAGCCATGAGGGGCGTAGGGCGTGGAGCGCAGGTTCAAGTTCGGGCAGGCCGATGAGCTGGTGCAGGAGGGTGAGGACGGTATAAACGGCCGTTGCCACCCGCCACCGCTGCGCCCGTTCTGCCACCACCTGCCAATCCACCCCCCGCTTCTGCGCCGTCAGGGCAATGTCTACCAGGCTGCGGATGAGGTGGAGGTCAAATTGGTGATTAACGGCCGTATGCACCGCAAAATGAATCACCGCATCCTCTGCCGCCAACTGCTGCATATCTGGTCTTGTCGGTAATGGCTCTAACCGCTGCCACATCGCCTCCGTTTCAATGGCCGCCGTGTGCTTTCCCCACCAGCCAGAAAAGGGAGCCAAATGGAGTTCCACCAGGTTTTGCACCCATTGAGGCTGGTAAAAACGAATTTCACCGTCTGACAAAAGCTGTAGTTCGGGCGGGCGTTTCTCCTTGCCATCTTGCCTAAACCCAGCTTGCACCATCAGCGCCATTGCCTGGGGCAAATAGCTGGCGGGAACCCACAAATCCAAATCTGACATGGGGCGGTACATCACCCCGCCATAAACAGATTCGCCTAGGGCTATGCCCTTGAGCAACACAAGCGGGAGGTTGCCCCTGAATTGGGTGGTAATCGCGTCTAGGTTGGCAAGGTGGAGTTCGTTTTGGGCGACGGCAGCGTAGAGGTCGGTTTGCAGCGCGGCGGCGAGTTGGGGGCATTCTGTGCGGCAAACGCGATGGGCAAGTGGGCCTAAGCCATGCCGGATGAGCCACGCGGCGAAAGCGGCGGGTTCCTGGCACAGGTGGGGTGGCAGGGGGTCGAGGTTGAGGAGGTAGCGTAAGAGGGGACGAACGGCCGTTACTTCCCACCGCTGCCCAACCACATCATTGGAAGGCAAAACAAACGTTTGCAAGATTACTTACGGGGTCAGCGTTTGCAGTTCACCACGCTGAGGAGAAACCACAGCCGCCTTGGGTGCGACCGTAGAGCCATCACCTTTATCGGCCGTTGGCTGATATTCAGGAATAAGCCGCTGGAGTTGGCGCAAAATCAGAGCCGCGTCATTGTTGGCGGCAGCCGTCGCCAGTAGCTCAATGGATGTCTCCAAATCATGTGGCACAAATTTGCTGGCGTTTTCGGCAATAAAGATTTTTTCGTGCGCCGTGCGATGATAATTTTCTCCTGGCACAAACAGCTCTTCATATAGCTTTTCGCCAGGGCGCAGCCCCACCGTTTTGATTTCAATGTCCCGCCCTACTTCCAACCCGGACAAACGGATGAGGTCACGCGCTAAATCAACAATTTTGACCGGCTGCCCCATGTCCAGCACAAAGACTTCGCCACCCGTTCCCAGTATAGACGCTTGCAGCACTAACTGCACCGCTTCGGGAATGGTCATGAAGTAGCGTTCAATGTCGGGATGGGTGATGGTGATGGGGCCGCCCATTTCGATTTGCTTTTTGAAGGTGAGGACGACGCTGCCCCGGCTGCCGAGAACATTGCCAAAGCGGACGGTGACAAACGGCCGTTTGCTTTCCCGCGCCGCCCGATGCACCAACAACTCCGCCGACCGCTTGCTGGCCCCCATCACGCTCGTTGGGTTCACTGCCTTGTCGGTCGAAATCATCACAAACCGCTCCACATTCACCGCCAATGCCGCCGCCACCACATTTTGCGTCCCCAGCGTGTTGTTGGTAATCGCCTCCGCCGGGTTCTGCTCCATCAGCGGCACATGCTTGTGCGCCGCCGCATGAAATATTAACTGCGGCCGGTGCTGCTTAAACAGCGCCATAATGCGGTCGCCAAAGCGCACATCGGCAATCAGCGGCGTGAGCTTGGGGCCATGCAGTCCAATGCGGTTTAGCTCATGGTAAATTTCAAAAACAGAATTTTCCCCATGCCCTAAAATTAGCAGTTCGCTGGGGCCGCAGTACAGCAGTTGGCGGCATAGTTCGCTGCCGATGGAGCCACCGCCCCCTGTCACCAGCACCCGCTTACCCGCTACCAGCCGCCGCACCGCTTGAATATCGGTCTGCACCGGTTCGCGCCGCAGCAAATCCTCAATATCTACGTCACGAAGTTGGTAGGGGCGTAACTGGTCGTGCATCATTTCGCTAATGCCAGGAATGGTTTTGGTTTCAACGCCCAACATGTCGCACATGCCGGTGATTTCACGGATGACATCGCCGCTGACGGTGGGCATGGCGATAATGACCTGGTCAATGGCTTCCGACAGAACAATGCGGGGCAAATCGCGCCGCGTGCCTAAAATGGGCAGGTTGCGAATGTATAGCCCTTGTTTTTGCGGGTCGTCGTCTACAAAGGCGACCAGTTTTAGCCCCAGCAGCGGGTATTTTTGCAATTCTCGCGCCGTCATTTCGCCGGCATCGCCGGCCCCAATGATGATGACACGCTTTTGGTTTGGCACGCGCACTTGGGCGTTGCGCCCCCAGAAGCGGAGGCTGAAGCGGGTGCTGCCGACGATCATGAGGACGAGGAGGGTATCAATGATGAGCACGGCACGGGCAAAGGAGATTGCCAGGGTTGCCATGAGGGGGAGGGTGATGATGACGAGAACGGCCGTTGAGACTGACACCGCCAGCATAATTTGCACCCCTTCATCAATGCTGGCGTAGCGCCAGTAGCGGGAGTAGACACCAAAACGCTGGAAGAGAAGGGGCCGAAGCGTTAACCCGAGCAATGTGTAAATGAGTAGCCCCAGCCAAAAATCCTGTGAAATCCAAAGTGTGTCAAGCCGCAGCATGAGGGCGATGGTGGGGGTGAGTGCCAGGGCTATGATGTCGAGCAGGAAGAAGTGGCGGTTGCGTAAGCGAGATAATTTCATGGTGCTTAGTTTAGCAAAACGGTCGTTATTCTCCGACTTTACCTCCTTGGAAGAAACATACCCAACCAGCAAGACACAAATCATAAAGAGCGTAATGACGATTATCTTGGTGTCGCCCAGCCGGTTTAACACCCACACCACAGCGAGAAATACCCCGAAAATGGTGCAGCCAGCATAAAGCACTGTGACAAAACTGTGGCGAAAGCCGGCGATTACCAACCGTTGGTATAGATGCGAGCGATGAGCTTCCCATACTTTTTCGCCGTTGCTGAGACGGCGCAAGAAAGTAAAGATGGAATCAAACAGAAATGGCCAAATCACCAACATGCCGGTTGCCAGAAACAAGTTGGCTGATGGTTCCTTAGCTGCCAAACGCAGTGTAAGCAGAGGCAAGGTAGCAAAAGTCAGCCCT
>JAGQGA010000349.1 GCA_020432595.1 Anaerolineales bacterium
AAACATTAGCCCAAACATGCGATCCGTTGCCAACGCCTCGGCAAATTCTGGCCGCAGGGTGTAGATGGAGTCCACTTCATGGTTGGGGAAATTGGGGGCAATGCTGTCAATCAGCGCGTCTTCCTGGCCGATTTTTTCCAGCACCACGGCTACTTCTGTCACCTCGCCGCGCAAGTTATAGAGCGTTTGCGCCGTGGGCAAATTGATAAAGATAAGGCTCTTTTCCGCTTCGCCCAGCCCCAAATTGAAAATACCGACCACCGTCATAGAACGTTCGCGCATGGATTCATCCTTGCGCCGTCCCAACAGGGAGACGCGGTCGCCAATGGTGACATTTAGGTGGTCGGCCAGCGCCTGGCCGATGACGATGTTGTTGTCGTCGTCGGGGAGTAAGAAGCGGCCTACGACCAGATGCTCGGCGGCCAGGCTGATGGGGGCTTCGATGTCGGGTTCGATGGCGGTGATGTTGACGGCGTGGGAGGCGTTGCGGTTGCTGATGAGGCCGCCGGTGTTGATGCGGCGGGAGGCGACGAGGACGTTGGGTTGGGTGCGAACGGCCGTTAATACCCTCTCCACATCAGCCACAGGCAGCATCGGCAGCCGCGTAGATTTTTCCCGGTAGCCCGGCGCGTGAATCAGCACATTGCCCCCATAAAGTCGCACGGTGTTGCCGTAAATGGATTGATCCATCCCATCCATAAACGCCTGAAAAAAGATGAGGAGGATCATGCTGAGGATGATGGCAATCGAAGCAATCACCGTGCGCCGCCAGTTGCGCCACATATTTCGCCAAGCTATTTTGATATATTTGTACATCTGGTTCTATTCCTTTGATCGCAAGACCACCAAATCATGGTAGGTGAAGGAACAAATTTTCCCCAAGTGTTCTTCATCACTGATTTGCTAACAGAATGTCACGCATGAATAATCCTCGGCATAGACAAGACCTCTTTCCCCATTTCGCCGTGAAGCAGTTTCAGCATCAGGTCGGCTTTTAACCCGGCCGCTTCTGGCGCGTCCCACAGGTTATTGATTTCCTGGGGGTCGGCGTGGAGGTCGAACAGTTCGCCGTAGGGGCGGTTGTAGTAGACGGTGAGCTTGTAGCGGTCGTTGACATAGGTTTTGAGATGTACCGTTGTCGGCTGGTGGCGGTTTTCCACGATGATGTGGTCACGAACGGCCGTTCCCGTTTGCCAGCAAGGCACCTGATTTAGCCCGGTCATCTCAATCGGAATGTTCAATCCAGCGGCGGCCAAAAAGGTGGGAGCCAGGTCAACCAACGACTGCATGGCGTGGCTGCGGGCGCCGGCCGTCACCTTGCCCGGCCAGCGGACGATAAACGGCACTTTGACCAAATCTTCGTAGTGGAACGCCCCTTTGGCCGTCATGCCGTGCTGCCCAAACAGGTGGCCGTGGTCGCTGGTGAAGACAACCAGCGTGCTGTCAGTTAGCCCCAACTCATCGAGCTTGTCCAAAATTTGGCCGATGTATTTGTCCATCAGGCTGACCATGCCGTAATAAACGGCCGTATCCTTTGCCAACGTCTCCTGCTCCCACAAATGTGAGCGCAAACCGTGCATGTGGTGGCCGTGCGGCTCGTGCCAGGCGGAAAAGTCGGGGTTTTGCTGCTGCGTCATGGCAAAATGGGGCGGGTTTTTGTCGTGTTCTCCCGGCACAAGCTGCGCCAGCGTCAGCGTGTCCGGGTCATACATCGTGTCCCAGGGGGAAGGAGCCAGATAGGGCGGGTGGGGGTCGAAAAAGCTGGCCCAGAGGAAAAACGGCTCGCCCGCCGCCTGAAAATCGCTCATCAGGGCGTTGCTGCGGTCGGCAATCCATTTATTGTAGTGGAACTCCTCCGGGATTTCCCACAGCCATCGCTGGTCAGGGTTGTTGCCCGTCGGTGGCTGGAAGTAATCGCGCCAGTTGTGGCACCCCTGTTCTTCCATCCAAAGGGCGTAATGCTGCCCCACGTGCGCCTCGTCCACATGGTTTCGCGCCAGCTCCACATGGTCAAAGCCGTAAAAGGGGCCGTGGAAGCCGCGCCAAAAATCTAAGTCCTGCATGATGGGGTAGGATTCGAGCGAGGGGTATTGGTCGGTGCTGCGGAGGGGCTGGAAGTGGGCTTTGCCAACGAGGGCGGTGCGATAAACGGCCGTTTGCAGCATCTCCCCCACCGTCGGCACCTTTTCCGACAATTTGGTACCGAGCGAGTAGCAGCCGTGTTGGCTGGGGTATAGCCCGGTGATGATGGAGGCGCGGGTGGGAGAGCAGGTGGGGTTGGGGCAGTAGGCGCGTTCAAACAGCGTCCCCTGCGCCGCCAGCCTGTCCAGGTTGGGGGTGTGGATTTCGGGGTTCAGCACGCCCAGCGTGGTCCAATGCTGCTGGTCGCTGGTGATGAGGAGGATGTTGGTTTTTAGGGTCATAAGGAGGAGATTGGGAGATTGAGAGATTGGGAGATTATCATGACAATCTCCCAATCTCTCAATCTCTTGATTTATTTTTAGCGCGTGTGCAGCAAATGCTGCTGGTCAACGGGATAAAAGGCAAACATGTCGTCGAAGAAGGTGAGTTGGGGCAGGGGTGGTATGAAGAGGCCGAAGCGGGTGCGGAGGGTGTCGTTGATGGGCTGGAGGGTGGCGGCGAGCTGGGCTTCTTCGGCGGCGGTGAGGTTGATGAGGCGGTAGGCGGTGGAGATGTGGTATTGGTAGCTGTCGTGGTCGGGGAAGCGGACACCGGTGGCGGCGGCGATGGCGTTGCGGTAGGTTTGCAGGGAAACGGCCGTTTCCTCATCAGCAGGCATTAAATTCAGCGTTGGCGTATATTGTGTTACTTCGACAAAACGCATCCGCAGGGCGGCCGGTGGTGGGATGGGCGGCACGCGCTCCATAAAAAATGTGTCTACTTCCGGCAGCGGCGCGTCCAGCGGTAGCTGTGCTGACCATCGTTCCGGCCGGCGCACCTGGTCGCACAGCAGTTCCATGACGGTCATGTGGAAGCTGCTGGGGGGCAAAAAGCCAAATTTGTGGGCAAACGGCAGTGCCTGGATTTGCGCCTGTACCCAGCTTGTGTGGGCAAAAATGGGGGAGTCGGGCGGGACAAAGCTGATGATGGTGTTGCCGGGAAAGGTGCGGACGCGGCCATCGGGGTGAAATTTTTGCCCGACGGCCGAGGTAAAGGATTCGTTGTGCATGATTTTGTTTCACGCAAAGCCGCCAAGTCGCAAAGGCGTAGACTTTGGGTGAGGTGGCTGGTTTTGGATGGGATTGTAACATGGTGTGGAGATGGAAGGAAATGTCACGCAAAGGCGCAAAGGCGCAAAAAAGCACTTTGTCTTTGCGTCTTTGCGCCTTTGTGTGAGATGTTTCAGTTTTACGAACCCTGATCACTACATTTTTTCGTGTCATACCCGCGAAAGCGGGTATCCACGTCTTCCGGTTGGGCTTGGATTCCTGCGTTCGCGGGTATGACATGTTTTTTTCTAACTTTTTAGGAAAGCCTGTCGAGTGGCTTTTTTTCTTATCCGTGGACATCCGATTTGATCCGCGTCATCCGCGCTACCATTTTCCGCCACCCATAGAGCAACAGGATTAGCCAGCTAACGGCCGTTAATGCCAGCCCAATTTGCCAACTGACGGGGCTAAACCAAAAGCGGATTTCGTGGCTGCCCGGTTCGAGGTAGACGGCGCGGAGGGCGTAGTCGGCGGCGAAAATTTCCGTTTCCTGCCCGTCTACGCTGGCACGCCAGTCGGGGTGGTAAATGTCGCTGAGGAGGAAGTAGGCGGGCTGGTCGGTGGTGACGCGGAAGCGGCTTTGGTTGAGGTCGTACTGCAGGATTTCGATGGGGGCAGGAGTGGGGGTTTGCGAAAGCGGCTGCCCATTTTTCACCACCACCGTTTGCGCTGGGTCAAAATCGTCGCGGTGAATCAGGTCAAACGCTTCCTCATCGCTGCCTACGGTGATGGCGTTGTGGAGGACGAGGGCGCGGGGTAGGGCGCGGGTGTTGAGGTAGACGATGACGTTGGGGTCGGCATCAAAGACGGGGATGATGAAGGTGGTGTCGCCGGGTGGGGTGTTTTTGCCACCAACGACGTATTTGACCCCCAGCAGGTTGTAGAGCGGCGCACCGCGATAGCCGACGGCGTTGATGTAGGCAGAGTAGTTGGCGAGGTCGAGCGGGTTGAACACGCCGCGAATGCTGTAGAGGCTGCTGATTTGCGGCAGGCTGGGCTGCCATGCCCCGGTGGCGATGTCGAGCCGATGGAGGCCGGGGTCGGCCTGTAAAAATTGCAGGGCGGGGCTGTCTGCGGCAAAACCGAGGACGGGGTTGTTGGGGTCAATCTCCACGCTGCGCCCCAGCCCGATGAGGTCGGTGGCGAGGAGGAGGGTGAGCAAAACGGCCGTTTTGCCCGCGCTGATTTTGTGGTGCAAACGGCCGTTAATCAGCAGCCACCCCCCCGCCATCAGCCCCGCCAGCAGCCAAACCGCCCCCCGCATTTGCGGCTGACGCTGCGCTTCCAGCGTCAGATGTAGCTGCCAGAGGGGATAAACGGCCGTTGTTGTCGTCACCACCGCCACCCCCAGCCACAGCCACTTTGCCCGCGCTCCCCAATCCTGTTCGTATAACCATTGGAGGCCGTAAGCAGCCAGCAGCGCCAGGGCAAAATCGGCCAGCAGGACGAAGCGGGCGGGTACCTGGAAGGGGAAGTTGGGCAGCAGCCGCAGCAGCAGCGGGTAGAGCGGGGCGTTGTCGCCCAGCGCCAGCAGCATAAAAACGATGGCCGTCAGGAGAAAAAACAGCGGTTTGTGCCACCGTTTTGCGCGTAGCCAGCCTGTGCTGCCCACCAATGCCAACAGCAGCGTCGTTACGCCCACGTAACCAGCTTCAACGCGGGGCCAATTGCCCCAAAAGCGTACCGCGCCCCGGCCGTAAAAGTTGGGTGCCAGCAGCCCGATGAGGCCATTGAGCGACAGGGAGTAGTTGCTGGCTTCGCCAAAGCTGCCGCGCACGGTGTAGCGGACGCCGGCAAGGGCGGGGAAGAGGGAGAGGGCGGAGAGGGAAACGGCCGTTAATCCCGTGACCAGCAGCAGCGGCAAGGCGGCAGTGCGGTGTTCAAACAGGGTGGCGTACAGGGCGTAGCTGCCCAGCAGTGCCGCCAGCAAAAAGGTCATTTGCCCGTGTCCAGCCAACGTAGCGATGCCCAGCAGCACGCCGCTGCCCATCGCCCAGCCAATGCGCCACTGGTTGGCGTGGATGGCTTGATGAAAGAGCAAAAAAACGAGCGGCAGCCAGGCGGCGACGGCGATGAGGTTGAGGTTGCCGATGTGGGTGATGAAGAGGTCGGAGAACATGAAGGCGGTGGCGGCGAAGAGGGCGGGGAGGGGGGAAAACGGCCGTTTTTGCCACAAGCAGCGCACGCAAACATACATCCCCACCCCTGCCCACCAGATGTGGCCGATGACAAGCAGTTCTAGCGCATCGTAGCTGAAGCGGGGGTTGAGCAAAAAAAGGAGCAGGTTGGGTGGGTAAAAAAGGCCGGATTGGTTGTCGGCAATGAAGGGGGCACCGGCGTAGAGGTGGGGGTTCCACAGCGGGATTTGGCCGCTGCGGAGGCTTTGGGCGGCGAAGCGGTACATGGGGTACAGGAAGGAGGCGAGGTCGCCGCCGCCGTGGGGCAGCCATGCCTGCCGCGTGAGGACGGGCCAGAAGAAAATGGCGACGAAAAGGGTGAGGGCGGCGATGGCAAGCGCGTCATCGCGGTTAGGGCGCAGTTTGTGCCAGGGCATACGGTTTTGCAGAAATAGGACGCAGATTGACCTGATTTGCCTGATTTTGCTGGGCAAGGGAACCAGCATCCTATGTTACTTCATGATGGGCAATTGCCCATGTGTCTCCTTTCAGGATGCGGGATTTTAGCACAAAATGGCTCTCTTGCTCCTTAGGCTTCCATCGTATAAACTGTGTTCATTCGTTAGCGTTGGCAACGATGCTTGTTTTTGTATGAAATGGCAGGTTTATTATGCACTGTTGCTGTATAAACTGGCTATTTTTAGCTTATGCCGCAACTTCTGCTTGTTTTTGTTGAAATTTATAGGTTTATGCTGCGAAACGTGCTGCCTAACAAGAAAAACGTAGGTTTATGCTGCACCCGTGCAGCATAATAATATGTTGCACGAAACACAT
>JAGQGA010000034.1:0-7117 GCA_020432595.1 Anaerolineales bacterium
CGGCCGACATTGTAGACTTTCTGCCCATTGCCCAGGCAACCGTCTCTCAGCACCTCAAGGTGTTGCGAGAGGCTGATTGGATTCGGGTGTGTGGCAGTAAAGGGCCAGCAGTCCATTACTGCCTTAACAATGAGCGCGTGCTGTGGTTTCGGGAAAGGGTGGGGGACATTTTTTAACTTTTTTTGCAGGTTATCATCGTCATATTACGATAGTAACAATGAAATCATGAATGAGAATTTAAACGTGTTCCAAGGCTCCGATTCGATCAGGGATTATTTAGACCCAGGAAAAGGAGCCTATCTGCCGCTGGTTGAACTTCCGGCCAGCCTCAATCCATTTTTGGCTGATGGTGTGCGAATTTCGGCCAAGCTAATGACCTTTTCCGGGTTGCACAACGTCAAGGCTATCCCCGCCTACAACATGATTTTGGCAAGACACGAGCGGGGCGAACTGGATGGTGTCACCAACCTCATTGAAAATTCTTCGGGCAACACCGTCTCTTCGCTGGCAATTGCTGCCCGTCTTTTTGGCATTGAGAACATGCACGCCATTGTGCCTGACGAAGTGTCGTGGAATAAGCTGCAAATGCTGCTGTTTTACGGCATTCGGCCCATTGTCAACCAGGAGCCGCGCCAGCCAGAGGAAGACGACCCCCGCAGTGGTGTCTATAAAGCGCGTGCCAAAGGGCAAGAGGCGGGCTGGCTCAACCCCGGCCAATACAACAATCCCGATAATCCAGCCGCGCATGAACGTTGGATCGGTAGGCAGATTTGGGAGCAAACAGCGGGAAACATTACCGTTTTTGCCGCTGGCATGGGTACAACAGGCACAATCATTGGCAACTCAAAATACCTCAAAAGCCAGAATGAGGCGATACAGGTTGTTGGCGTTAGGCGTGCCCCCGGAAACTATGTGCCGGGGCCGCGAACGGCCGATCTCTTAACGCTAATCGGGTTTGACTGGCAACCGCATGTGGATACGCTGCAAGATGTGACAACGGCGGAAGCGTACCAAAAGAGCATGGAACTTAGTCGCTCAGGGCTGATTGTTGGCCCCAGCTCTGGGCTATCGCTGGTTGGTCTGCTGCACTATTTACAACAGCGGCAAACAGACAACACCCTTGATCAGATACGCAACAGTGTCGGTGAGGTAAACTGCACGTTTATCTGTCCAGATACTCCCTTTCCGTACTTTGATGAATATTTCAAATACTTGGATGCTGCCAATTTTCCGGCCATTGAAAATGAGGAGTTTCTGCTCAATAAGCCGCAGGTGGCCGGTGGCTAGTGGCGGGTATGCCCTTAACCAACCACTAACCACGATTAACACCATGACAGATCGAAATCACCTTGCTCGCCAATTGACGGCCGAATTTCTCGGCTCACTGCTGCTCGTTTTTACTGCCATCTCCCCAATCATTCTTGGCTTTAATGTCTTGGATGCAGGTATCGCAACGGCCGTTCTTATGGATGCTATTGCCGTGGGTTTTGTTCTCTTTGTCCTCATCGAAACGCTTGGCTCCATCAGCGGCTGCCACCTTAACCCTGCCGTCACCTTGGCTATGTTCCTCACCAAACGCATCAACGGCCGCACCGGGGTGCTTTATGTTATGGTACAGCTTGTGGGGGGGCTGCTGGGCACCATTGCCAGTCACGCCATGTTCATCGGCCACGATTTCTTTCAATGGGTTGCTATCTCCACAGTGGCGCGTGGCGGTGGCGCGTTTTGGGCGGAGTTTGTAGGAACGTTCGTGCTGATTCTTGTTATTTTTGGCACCATCCACCACCGTTCGGCCCAGCCAGGCTTGATCATTGGCTTGCTGGTGGGGGGCTTTCTGATCACGACCTCTAGCACCATGTTTGCTAACCCGCAGGTGACGATTGCCCGTGTGTTCACCTGGGCGATGGCTGGCATACGGCCGTTTGACGCTGTTATATTTGTGGTGGTGCAAATAACGGCCGTTTTCGTCGCCACTCCTATCGCTGCATATCTATTTCCCGAACATTAGATAACAGGCGCCTCCGAGGTGCCTGTTATCTGAACCCATGATGGATTTTGACAAACTGATTGACCGCCGTATTTACCCAACCCAAAAATGGAACCCGACCGACCTGAAACAGCATTTTGGCAGTGATGACCTGCTTCCCTTTTGGATTGCCGACATGGACTTGCCGGCTCCGCCTAACGTTGTGAACACGTTGGTCACACGTGCCGAACACGGTCTTTATGGCTACGAATATCGCCCCGACAGCTTTTATGACGCGCTGCTTGGTTGGTATCAACGCCGCCACCAATGGACGATGGAGCGATCACACATTGAGTCTTGCCCCGGCGTGCTGTCGGCTCTGGCGATTCTGATCAACCAGCATACTGACGAAGGGGATGGTATTATTCTCCAACCGCCTGTTTTCTTTGAATTTCGGCTGATTGTGCGCAAGAACGGCCGTAAAATTGTCAAGAATCCTCTTCGGCTTGTGGATGGACAGTACCAGATGGACTTCGTGGATTTGGAAGCAAAAGCGGCCGATCCCCGTAACAAGCTCCTCATTCTCTGCAATCCCCACAACCCCGTTGGGCGTGTCTGGCGGCGGGAAGAGCTAGAACAGGTTGCCGCCATCTGCCACAAGCACAACGTGCTGGTTGTTTCTGATGAAATTCATGGTGATATTGTTTACCAACCCTATCGGTACTTGCCCTATGCCACTGTTTCGGAAACGGCCGTTAATCACTCTTTCACCCTTCTTTCCCCCGCCAAAACGTTCAATCTGGCTGGCATGGTTGACGGGCTGGTGGTCATCCCAAATGATGATTACCGGCAGCAGTACGCCCACTTTGCCGACCGTTATCAAATCAATCGCACCAATGTCTTTACTTCTGCTGCCGTCGAGGCCGCTTATCGGGAGGGAGAAGGGTGGCTGGAGGCGTTGCTGACCTATCTGAGGCAAAATGTGGTCGCCATGCAAGCGCATTTACAACCACCGGTGAAGTTGATTGAGCCAGAAGGTACCTATCTGGTCTGGTTAGATTTCCGGGAATTGGGTTTGGAGCCGCAGGAACTGAGTCAATTTTTGGCGCAAAAAGCGGGTCTGGCTCTCAATTTTGGCTATTGGTTTGGGGGCGAAGGGGCTGGCTTTGCCCGCATGAATATTGCTACACCACGACCACTGCTTGTCCGTGCCTTGACACAATTAAACCATGCTGTAGGCTACAGGTAATTTCATGGTAGAACAAGTTAGCGAACTTATTCTACATGCTTAGAGGAGAAAAAAGCATGGGTGTAAAAGAGCATCTTCAGCGGCTGGAACGGCATTATCCTGATGTTTGGGAGCGAATGGAACGGGAGATAACGGCCGTTTCCACCTTCACGCTCTTCAAACAGCTATCCGACAATTACTCCCCGACCCTCACCGTCTCACGGGTGCAGGGGCCACTTGTCGAATCACTGCTGGCTGATACCAGCGTCAAAGTTGATCGTAGTCTCCGCCAATCTGGCACCATCGGCCTCACCATCGGCCAGGAGCCAGCCCCCGTTTGGTTCACCGGCCACGCCGACATTTGCAGCTATCTGACGGGGAACTGGGCGGGAAATGGCTACCCACTGACCCCGTTTTGTATGACGCGGGCTGATGCGGGAGCAAGAACGGCCGTTGCCCTCGCCTCCCCCACCCAACCCACCCAATCCACCCCCCTCACCAAACTCGCCCACGGCCACATGATCACCCGCGAAGACGGCTCCACCTTCTTTGCCACCGACAATCCCAACCTCCCCCTCTGGACACGGGTCGTCTATGATATTGATGCCACCTGGAACCGTGAGACCGACGAAATCTACGGCTACATTGACAACCAAGCCACCTGCGCCGCCCTCATCCTCGCTGCCCGCGTGCTGTCACACTATAATGTCAACGTCTTGCTGCTGCTCAACGACGAAGAAGAAGGCCCCGTAGACAAAGGCAACCAGGGCTTCTCCCGCGCCATGCTGCGCCTGTTCAACCGCACCCCCCTGCACCAATTGCCCAATGCCGTCCTCAATGGCGATGTCCACCAAGCCGAAAGCCGCATAGACGAAGGGCGCGACAGCCTCATGGGCAAGGGGGCCCTATTCAGCGGCGCCAGCAGCCTCACCCGTGGTGCCGTCACCCCGCCCCAACTCCTCGACTTTGCCCGCGACCTATCCACCGAACTCGCCGCCCACGGCATTCAACTCAGCGAAAACGACAGCTACGTTGGCCGTAGCGACGACATTTCCGCAATGCAGTTTACGCAAAATGTCATGCTCTTTGGTTTTGCTGGCACCTCCTCCCACTTCAACCGTACTCCCACCAGCCGCTGCGCCGACCTCGTTAACTTCGCCAAAACAGTGGTTGTCTATGCCCTGCTGGCGCAAGATGCAGCTTGGCGAGAAGCATATCTATAGCGTCAAAAAGAAAGACAACTCGGCACTTCTATAAAAGGGTAAAGGCGAGGAATGGAAAGAAAAATTTGGCTACAAGCGATAACCCGATCACAAAAGCAGATAACGACAACATTTGGCATTGACAGCCTGACCTTCCATGTTTCGTATTGGTACAGTGACGTGGATTTTTTTGCGCTAGAAGATAAGTATGGTCAGCACTATATGGACAAACTTTATTTCCATATAGCAGCTTTTGAAATCAATAAATTGGTTAGTCTGCAAGCGGAAAAAATTGATTGGGGTGCTTATGCACCCCACCATACCGTTCAATTTGAGACATTTTGGCAAAAAATTGTGCATAAAGTGTGGGCGCAATGGCGTTATGAAAACAATTTGCCACATTACAAAGGCCCAACCTTTAGCAGCCAACCCAGCGAATCTCGCATAAAGCCGATTGAAAACAGGTTGGGTTCCGTCGAAATTCTCGCTTTTTGTGGCGGCGGTAAAGATAGCCTTGTGTCCATGAAGCTCCTAGAACGGGCCGAGATTCCCCACTCGTCATTTGTCTACTCCAATTCAGTATATGGCACAGCCCAACAGCAGCATGACTTAAATGAAGGGCTTCTTGAACATGGTGTGCAATTTAAACGCCATGCCCAATGGATTTACGATAGCTTTGTTGACTCGCCCGTCACCAAACTCTACCCAGAATACAACATTGAGAGCATTGTGGCGGCTGAAACGCCGGCATCTATATTTGGGGTGCTGCCCATCGTCCTGCAACATGGCTATCGTTATATCGCCTTGGCGCATGAGCGCAGTGCCAACGTTGGCAATTTGATTTGGGATGCCACTGGTGAGGATGTTAATCATCAATGGGGAAAGTCATTTGAGGCAGAATGCCTTATCAACGATTATTTGCACAGCGAATTTGTTGCAAATGTTTCTTATTTTAGTCTTTTGCAACCCATTTATGATGTCTTGATTTTTAATCTGCTCCGCAGTGATTTAGGTGCAATTTCCCAGACGCATTCTTGTAATCTCAAAAAACCTTGGTGCTGCCGCTGCCCTAAGTGCGCCTATGTTTGGTTAAATTATATGGCTTACCTCCCAACCGATCTTATTGATTCAATTTTTAATGTGAATCTGTTTGACCTTGAAGAGAATCAGCTATGGTATTATCAGATGCTTGGATTGGGGACGCATACGCCTTTTGAATGTATCGGGCAGGTAGCTGAAACTCGGCTGGCCTTTGAACTGTGCAGAAGGAAGGGATTGAGCGGTAAAGCAATGGATATGTACGCCGAAAACTTTCCCCAGCTTGATATTGGCTCAATTTCAAACAAATATCTGGATATAGATATTTCTCAGTCGGGTATTCCACCGGCAATTGTGCAAGGGATATTGCCTCAGTTGCAAAAGGCAGCCGGGGAAGCACGTCATTATATACAAGAGGTGGTAGCGGGGTCGAAGAGCGAAGATTGCCACCTTGCCTCATGACGTGTCTCAGGTTTTGGCTTTAAAGCCTAGAGATAGCCAAGCCAGATGAAAGGTGGGGAGCCTTTTCGTTTGATCGCCTATGCTTCTTCTATGGGTCTATCTGCCTTGTCGGGCGGAATTTCGCCGCGCTGGATGCGAATAAAGCGCAGGGCTATGGATTGGATGAGGGCGAGGAGCGCAAAGAGAACAAACAAGACTGGCCCGGCTAGGGTGATGCAAACGGCTATCAAGAGAATTAGCCAGATAAGCAGCATGAATGTGTCTAGCGGATAGGATAGAGTAAGAAAAAAGGCGCGGCGAAAGTGCTGCCAGATTTTGTCATCGGGGTAGTTGAGCAGTGTGGGGAAAAGGTAGAGTTGCATTCCCAGAAAAGTGAGCAGCATGATGAGTAGCGGGCCAACTAACCAGCTTAGCCCGACTAATGGGCTGATCCAATAAAAGCGAATCGCAATGATGAGTAACAAAAGGACGACTATATCTAAGTAACCCAAAACAGTTGCTCGCCGCCAATAGAGGCGCAGCCCTTCCCAAAAATGCTGTCTGGTGGCAAACACAAGGTCAAGTTCACGCTCCTCGGCAATAACACGCTGGGTAAGGTGGAATAAAGCGGCCGTTGCGGCCGGTATGGTGACAAGTGGCAAGCTAACGAGCAGCCAAAGCACATTGGCGACTAGAAAAATGCCGAGTCGGCGATAAAAAAGTTTGAGTGAAAGAAGAACAATTTGCCAAGCCATAGATATTTGATAATGGCGTGTGCTATACGCCCCAACTGATTGCATTTGCCAACCTTACTGCCATTGTTATAATTTTACAACCTTGGAGGGTTGGCTTCAAAGAAAGAGGGACAGCTTAGGACTCACAATCATCTATTTTCATCACTGTCTACCAATTTATGCTACGTACTGAGAATTTGAGCAAGTCATATGATGGGCATGTTGCTGTTCAAGGTTTGAACTTGAATGTGCGAGCTGGCGAGATTTATGGCTTCTTGGGGCCGAATGGGGCGGGTAAGACAACGACGATCCGCTTGGTGTTAGGGTTGCTGCAACCCACGGCGGGGGAAATATTTCTGTTTGACCAGATTATTACGAGCGATACGATTCACCTTAAGCAGCGTATTGGGGTGGTGGCGGAGGAACCATTGGTCACAACGCGCATGACGGCTTGGGAGTTTATCCGCTTTTTTGCTGGTCTTAATCACGTGCCGCAGCCGGAAGGGCG
>JAGQGA010000034.1:7217-17905 GCA_020432595.1 Anaerolineales bacterium
GTCACAACGCGCATGACGGCTTGGGAGTTTATCCGCTTTTTTGCTGGTCTTAATCACGTGCCGCAGCCGGAAGGGCGAATGGAGATGTTGTTTCGCGCCTTAGGGCTGTGGTCAGAACGGCATGCGCTGGCGGCGGCGTATTCCCGTGGGATGCGCCAAAAGTTGAGCTTGATTCGGGCGATGGTGCATCAGCCGGATTTGCTGATTTTGGACGAGCCGGTGAGTGGGCTTGACCCGCACAGTATTTTGCAGGTGCGTTCGGTGATTGACCAACATCGTGATATGGGTGGGGCGGCTTTGATTTCAAGCCATATTTTGTCGGAGGTGGAGCGTTCGGCGGACAGGATTGGGATTTTGCACAACGGCCGTTTACTCATCGAAGATACCATGGACGGCATTCGTTCTCGGCTCGGTTCTGGCAACATTATCCACCTGACCCTTGCCAACGAGGCACCCACCCTCGCAGAGAAACTACGAGCCATTCCCGGCGTTCAAAAAGTTGATGTGCAGCAACAAAAAGCGGCCGTTCATGTAGCAGGCACACACGATGCCCGTCCCGACATTTTCCAGGCCGTTGTTGCTGCCAATGCTGTACTCGTCGAGATGATGCTGGAAGAAATGAGTTTGGAAGAGGCATTTGTAACCATTACCAACCAAAATGTTCAACAATTGGCAGGTGCTGGATGAGCGCCAACTTATCAAAACCACGGAAGTTGCACAATGGACTACGCTGGCACAACATCCGCCGCATTGCCACCCAGCAGCCACGCGAAACGCTTTTTAGCTGGGGAATTTATATCACAGCCACTATTGCCGTTGGCATTGCAGCACTGCTTGTCTTTAACTCAGTCCGTTTTGTCGGCGAGAGCAGCCTCAACATCATTGCCCAACCCTTTTTGCGACCACTACAAACCGCCCTTACCTTGGCTACCCTTTTTGTAGCCGTCGAGGCAACTTTATCCATTGCCAGACCACGCGAACAAGGGTCATTGCAAATTCTTTTTTTTGCTCCTATAGACGAACCGATATTGATTGGGGGCAACTTCCTGGCCGGCTTACTGGTCTATATTTTGTTCGTTTTACTTACCTTGCCAACGTTGCTTTTGCTGGCCTGGGCAACTAACTTTGTCATCCCCTTGCAATTGCTGTGGGCAATGGTTCCCACGCTTTCTGTGGTGGCAGTGGCAGTTGCCTTTGGCTTGTTTGTGTCGGCAGCCGCTCCCTCAGCTCGCGCTGCTGTGCTAATCCTTGTGGCTGGCATCCTTGTTTTGCTGGGGTTGCAGTCAGCGTATACCGCTCTCCTAAGTATTCCACCTACCAGCCGCTTTTATGACGCGCTTCTCTTTGTCCGCACTGTTTTGGCAAATTTACAGGTCGTTTTGTTATGGGTTTCTCCATTTCATATGCTTGATGTCATTTTAACTGCCTCGTTAAATAATGATTGGCTAATGCTCATCAGGCAGATCGGTATGGCTTTGGTAGCAACAGCAGTTTGGTTATTAACGGCCGTTCGTATGCTCCAGCGCAGAGGAGTGTTGCCATGAGCTTCGGTACTCTGTTAAGGCGACGCTCGCGGTGGGGTCTGCTGCTTTCATTACTCGTCTTGGTCATGCCAGTCCTGGTCTCCGCCCAGGCCACGGATCGGCAAGACACATTTGTATACGGGATAAACGCGGCCATTCCCGATGCCGTCATGGGCACATTTGCCCCTCCCATCGTAGACACCATTTACCTCATGGCTGCTGAAACCAGCATTCTTTCACCACGAATCACCAGCGTCTATTATTGGCCCATCACCAATGATTACCGCGCTTCTTGGAACGTGCTGAATGAAGTCGTTGAGGGTAAGCTGGAAATCATGCGCGGCTTGCAAACAGTCGCAACTATCGAGCAAACAACATATACCATCCATTTCCACCAAGGCCAAGGTAGCACCAATAAGCCAACCCTATACATTGGTTCTGAAGCCGAAGATGCCTATGCCCAGTTTCAGGCAGAACAACTAGCTTATCGTGAAGCACTGGTGGCTTACGAAGAAGCTCGTTTGGCGTGGCTCGACGCAGCCCGTGAAGCACAGCAGCAAGGAGTCCCGCCTGATGAATTCCCTCCAGCCCCTACAGAACCATCTCCCTTTAACACCTACAGCACCGGTCTCAATCGCGGCTTCCCAGTTAAGCTAGACGCTGGTAACTACCGCATGCATACCAAAGCACCTGACGGTACCATTGTGCCAGGAAGTGAAATGCGCCTAGTCGTCTTCTCCCCCCGACGAATAGGAATTGGTTATGAAGTTATACCAGAACAGCGCTGGACATTTCCCGAAAACTCTAACGATTTGGAAGGTGCTATATTAGGTGCTGAAAACACGGCCGTTTATCTCAAGCCGTTTGTCACCCGCGAATATCCCGCCCTTGCTTATACACGCCTACAAGACCCACAAGATGCCTCGGTTACACAAACCGATCAATGGACTTGGGTTGCTGGCGAACCAATTGAGGGGGCCACACTAGAAATGGTTAGTGGTGGGCGTGTGTTGGGGCAAGCACCGCAACAAGCATACACCGTGAAGCAAACCCCTGGTGGTGAATTTGGCTATGAAATTTTGGAATATAACGCCAACACCCCAGATATAACCCCGCGTATAGATTTTGTTGGTTATCGCCTACCACTTGCCAACGATAATCGCAGCTTTGCAGTTCAGCTTCGCTCGTCAGATGGCACTGTATTGTTAGGCAGCAACCGTGCAGTGCGTGTTGCCGGCCGTAATTCACCAATTCTGTTAGGGTTAATTAGCCTGTTGCCGCTGATAGCAGGTGCCGCCATATTAGGGTGGCGGCACCTGCAAACATCACGCATAAAATCCACAGATAACGCCGCATAATGAAGAGAAAGGCACCATTTAGGGGTATATTAAAGCCATAAAAATTACTTTTTTGCTAGGTAAAATGGGCTATGGTATAGTCCAGTATCTAAAGTGAGCAAATTTATCATTGTCGCTTTAGAGAACATTCACAAATAACGCTGATGTCGAGACTCGACAGATCATAAAATCATCATTCGTGAAACAAAATTTTGATGACATGCCAAGAACATGTTGTCAGAATTGACAAACGGGAAACTTTCCTAATGCACGATACGATCTCTGTAGCAACCCCGAAAGGGGACAGTATGAACCTTATCACTGAGCAGGTGCAAGAAATTGTCCGCAAAAGCGGGATAAAGTCAGGTATCTGCTTCCTCGTTATTCCTCACACCACAGCCGCCATCACCATCAATAGTTACCTCGATCCTGCAACGGCTCAAGACATCTTGAACGATGTACGACGCTTAGTCCCAACCCGCACAGACTTCCATCATATCTTTGATACCCCAGCAGATGCTGCAGGCCACATCAAAGCCACCCTTATTGGCAATACCGAAACCGTTCTCATCGAAAATGGCGAATTGGTTCTCGGACACTCTCAAGGCTTATTTCTTTACGATTTCGACGGGCCGCGCCAACGACGTGTACTCGTAAAAATCCTGGAAGGGTAGTACCTGCTATAGGCTAATCTATATGCGGTGTTAAAGTGATAGCTAGTTAGTTTGGTAAAAAATAACCAGCTATCAAAGTATATTAGAGGAGGAAATCTATCGTTAAATCTATAATCATCAAGCAATCTGATATGTCTCAAGCTAGACATAAGCTTAACTCAATTCACACATTGTTCGAGGAGAAGATATAAAATGAAAAAAACATATCCTTACAAAACCCTAGCCATCCTGCTTGTTATTTTAGCAATGGTAATTACCGCGTGCGGTGGCGACACGACCGAGCCAGCAGCAGATTCAGGCAGTGAAAGCGAAGCAGCAACAGAGGCTGACACCAGCTCCTCTGGCGAAGCTAGCGAAGCAGAAGCGGTTACTTTAAAATTTGTCATCTGCTGTAGCGAAGACGATGCTGTTGTCTACAACGAAATATTTGATGCATGGAGAGCTGCTGAGCCCCAATATGCCAATGTTACCGTTGAGTTAGACGTAACGCCTTTTGCTGAGCTGTTCCCCAAAATTGAGACATCCGTTGCTGCTGGTGCTGATTTTGATCTGTTCCAGGCTGATGGGCCAGACATCAAGCATTATTCTTACAACGAAGTCATCATTTCGTTGGATAAATACTTTACCGACGAAGAAAAGGCAGCGTTCTTGCCACAAACCATTGAAGAAGGTTCTTACCTCGGTACCTTCATGTCCCCAGCCATCATGCAGAGTTGCTCCTTGATGTTCTATAACTCCGACATGACCGATGCTGCTGGTGTCCAACCGCCACAACAGCTCGATGGCTGGACGATCCAGGAAGCCTGGGATGCTTGGGAAAAGACCCAAACGGATGAAAATGGTGATGGTACGCCAGAAGTTTGGGGTTTACGCTGGGGTCAAGGTACTTGGACAGGAGACTATGAGCAGGGCATTATTCGCCGTAGTGCTGGCGAACGCGGTTCTCCCACCTATGCTGGTATGGGGCCGGATGGCATCACCTTTGTCGGTTATCTCGACACGCCTGAAGCTGTTGCTGGCTACCAAGCATATCGTGACATGCACTTTGGTGATCGGGCCGTTACTCCCATCGAATCTATCCCCGACATTTTCTTCACAAAGCAGAGTGCTTTTATTGTCCACCCAGACAATGCTATCGGTACCATTAACCGTCTTTATCCAGATGGGGACTTCAATTATGGCGTAACGGGTATTCCCTATATGGAAGGTGGTACTGAACTTTGCCACACTGGTTCTTGGCATTTTGGGGTGTCCCCGAATTCAGAGCATCAGGATGTAGCTGCTGCTTTGGTGAAATACATTACCGGTCATGATGGTGCTCGTATCTGGTATGATAGCCTCCGCCAGTTGCCTGCTCGTTTTGACCTGCTCAATGAACTCCCAGAGTACAACGAGTATCCACAACAACTGTTTGCACAGGGCTTGGAGGAAATTGGTCAACCACGTATTCAGACCCCTTGTTACACGGAGTATCAGCAAATTCACGCTGTACTGTTGCAAGACTTACAATCGGCCGAAGAGCTTGATGTTGCTGCCCGTGTCCAGCAGGCTGCAACTGACCTCGAATCAGCTTGTGCCAAGTATAAAGGCTGGAACGAGTAAGTAACCAGGTTTTGTTAACTTAGTTAGGCCAAGGTTGAGGGACAATTCCTCAGCCTTGGCCTCTAAGATATTACGAGTAAAAGATTATGCAGGGAACGGCACCTATCCAGACTCAAGACTCATCATTCAGTCGTATTTTTACCTGGCGTCGGCGTAATTACATCATCGCTTTTCTATTTATATTACCGGCATTAATTAACTTCACTCTCTTCCGCTACTACCCGATTGTCTCGGCTGCCCGTTCCAGCCTTTACAACTATAGTTTATTGGGGGGATACAAGGGTTTTGTTGGCTTAGATCATTATGTCCGTATGATGCATGATCTGTCTTTCTGGAATTCATTAAAGGTCACATTCATTTTTGTTCTGCTCAAGATTCCGATTCAAGTTGCTTTGGCTTTAGCGTTAGCCATTTTCTTGTCAAAACAATCTGTTGGTTCGGCAATTGTTCGGTCATCCATTATGGCTCCTATGGTTACCTCGCTTATTGTTGTCTCTATTATTTGGTCATTGATGTACCATTCGGAGCAGGGGTTATTTCAAAGTGTTCTCGTCTCACTTGGATTGCCCAAAATGCGCTTTATATCCCATGAAGCCCGCGCTTTGCCCGCCCTGACTTTTATGATGATATGGAAAGATGTGGGCTTTAGCATGATCATTCTGATGGCTGGCTTGAAGGGTATACCCGGTGTTTACTATGAGGCGGCTACAGTGGATGGTGCTACCTCTTGGCAGCGGTTTTGGAATGTTACCATGCCTTTATTACGCCCGGTGCTGATGTTTGTTCTGGTTACACAGGTTGCATTTTCTTTCCAAATGTTTGCTCCTGTTTTTCAAATGACGAAAGGCGGGCCTTTGGAATCCACAAACGTTATTGTTTACTATATTTATCAGCAAGGCTTTTTATTTCAGGATATGGGGTATGCTAGCGCCTTGTCCATGGTAACGTTGGTAATATTGTTAATCATCAGTTTTGGACAGATGCGCCTCTTGAATACTGATTACTAGAGCTCATTAGGAGTTAGCTATGGCAACAACGCAAAGTTCGCAAAAAAGCCAACTTAATACCGTCCCTCCAGTAACCTTAACCGCTGCATTGACTAAAAGGGTCTTGTCAATTCGCCCCTTGGATATTCTTAGGTGGATAGGATATTTTCTACTGGTGGTTATTTTCCTGACACCTTTTATTTGGACAGTACTGGCTAGTTTTCGGCAAGAAAGCGAAATATTAGCCAATCTTTTCCCACTTTCCATTCACACTTTCTTGCCCAGGCCAGGTGAATGGACCTTAGACCATTACAAAACGGTCATGAGTTTGAATGAAGAGGGAAGGACTGCAGACTTGAGGTTTGACAGGAGTTTGTACAATTCGTTTATCGTTTCGGCTGGTGTGGTTGCTTCGAGTTTGGTTTTTAATACGATGGCGGCTTTCTTCTTTTCCAGATTGCCGTTTCCCAAGAAAAATGTCATCCTGCTTTACGTCATTGCTACCTTGTTTGTGCCTATTCAGGTTACGCTGGTGCCACTTTTTATTGTGGTGAAACAATTGGGTTTTGCGAATACATATTGGGCAATGATCTTGCCCTGGTTTGCTAGCCCCTTTGTTATTTTTGCCCTGATCCAATTTTTTAGGGAAATCCCCCATGAATTGGATGAAGCAGCGATTATTGATGGGGCTAATTATGTCCAAATTTTGCGACATGTGATTATGCCCTTGTCTGTTCCGGGCTTGATTACAATGGCGCTGCTGGAATTTCAATTTATCTGGAACCTGTTTTTATGGCCGCTTATTGCCGTAAGCGACAAGAATATTCAGGTCATTCAGGTTACGCTGGCGTTGACGCAAACGCAACGAACGACGTATTGGGGGCGCAGATTTGCTGGTGCTTCTTTGGCTTCTGTGCCTGTCATTATTCTCTTTGTGCTGCTGCAAAAATATTATACGGAGGGTGTTGCCCAAACGGGTGTGAAGGGCTAACCACTTCGCTTGGAGCCGCCAATTGATGATATCCAATTGGTGTTGACATTACCATGAATAATTCCAGCTTACGTAAGCGCATCCTCATTGACACCGATCCAGGTGTAGATGATTCGATGGCGATTTTGTTTGCGTTTTGTTCGCCAGAGGTGGAGGTGGTGGGGTTAACGGCCGTTTTTGGCAACTCCGGCAGCGGCAACACCACCCTAAACGGCCTACGCCTGGTTGAGTTGGCTGGAAAGCCCGAAGTACCGGTGGCAAGAGGAGCCGAAACGCCCCTTTTACGGCCGTTTCACGGCTTTGGCTGGCGCGTCCACGGCCACAACGGGCTTGGCGACGTAGATTTCCCCCTGCCCCAAGGCAAACCCGACCCCCGTCGTGCTGCCCAATTCATGGTGGACACCATCATGGCAAACCCCGGCGAAATCACCCTTGTGCCGCTTGGCCCACTCACCAATGTGGCACTGGCCGTTGCTCTGGAACCCCGCATAGCCGAAAACGTCAAAGAAGTGGTGATTATGGGCGGAGCCGCTAACGGCAAAGGCAATGCTTCAGGCGTTGCCGAAGCCAACATCCGCAATGACCCCGAAGCGGCCAAGATTGTTTTTAACGCCCCGTGGCCGGTAACAATGGTGGGGCTGGACGTGACGCGCAAAACGATCATGACGCTTGATTACATCGAGACGCTAAAATCGGCGGGGAACAAATTTACCGATTTTATCGGTCAGATTGTGCCGCACTACATCGGTTTCCATAAGGAATATGACAATTTAGACGGCTTTTTTGTCCACGACTCGTCAGCATTAGCTTATGTGATTGACCCTACGCTGTTTACGACGCAAAAAATGTACATTGATGTGGAAACGACCAGCCCAACTAACTTCGGCCACACCGTCGCCGACTGGCGACATCGCGGGATAGACATGGAGCCAAATGTCAATGTGTGTGTTGATGTGGACAGTGAGCGGTTTTTGCGGCTCTATCAAGAGCGGTTGATGGCGGGGGAAGTAATTTAGGTTATTAGTTATTGGTTACTATAGGAACTGCTCTAATAACCAATAACCAATAACCCCATAGAACATGAAAATTCCAGCAATTATTGATTGTGATCCCGGCCATGATGATGTGATGGCGATTTTGTTGGGGGCGCGGACGCTTGATTTGCGGGGGATTACGACGGTGCATGGGAATGCGCCGCTGGAGCTGACGACGAAGAATGCGCGGCAGACGGTGGAACTGGCGGGATTGACTGATATTCCGATTGCGGCGGGGATGCAACGGCCGTTAATCCGCAGAGCTACATTTGCCCCCAACGTCCACGGCAAAACCGGCCTCGACGGCCCCGTTTTGGCCGAGCCAACCGTACCCATCGTAGAAGAACACGCCGTTGATTTTATCTACCGCACCGCCCAAAGTGTGGACAATCTGCACCTTATTCCCATTGGCCCCTTAACCAACATCGCCGCCGCCCTGCTGCGCTATCCCGATTTGCCTGACCATATTACCGCCATTAGTCTCATGGGTGGCTCGTTGACGCACGGCAACAGCACCCCTGCCGCCGAGTTTAACATTTGGGCCGACCCCGACGCAGCGCATGTGGTTTTCACCAGCGGTATTCCCATCAAGATGGTGGGGCTGAACGTGACGCGATTGGTGGCAGCCACGCCAGAGTACCGGGCGCAGATCCGGAGTTTTGGCAGCAAAACGGCCGTTGCCGTGGCCGATATGCTCGATTTTTACAGCGAGCGACTGAAGCTGCTTTATGGCTTGCCCGGTGGCTCCATGCACGACCCGCTGGCGGTGGCAGCACTGATTGACCCCGACATGCTGACCTTTGAACCGATGCACGTTGCCATTGAGCTAACGGGAACCCACACCTATGGCATGACCGTTTGCGACAACCGTAACCGGCGCACCGACACGGGCGAGCGGCAGGGCGAACGGCCGAATGCAGAGGTAGCGGTAGGGGTGGATAACGGCCGTTTTTGGGATCTCTTCCTCGATATTTTGCAAAGCTATCCCTGACCATGCAAAATTTACAAGCTGTTCAAGGCAAGGTTCCTGCACCGCTTATATTGACGTAGCTAGTATAATGCTAGGCAAGGCGGCCAAAACAGTTTGCCCATGGCTGCGGGAGACATGTACATGACCCAAACAGTTATCAAACTGGAAGGAGACGGGCTAAAAACCCTGCAAAAGTTCGATTTGGAAATTTCCGTTCATGCTACGATCAATATTTCCCCACAAGAAGCACAACGGCAGGTAACAGGCTGGGTGGTTAGCGAGGTTGGCAATATGCTCATGGGCGGCAAGCCACGATTAATTGTCAGCCAGCCAACTGTATGGCGTGTACCTATCGTTTTAAGTTCTTCGGAACGTGGATTATTGGGAGAAGTAGCTTCTCTTGACGTAGATGCCGAAACGGGCAAATTATTATTAACTGAAACCAGCGAGCAAGATATTTTAGCCTATGCCCAAGCTTTTATCCGTCCCGCACCGTCGCCAACTCAGTGATGGCTATTGTCTACCTGCCTGTATCGAAATGGTTTTTGCCGCACGCGGGATTGAGCAAAACCAAACCCACCTTGGGTACAAATTAGGCATTATTCCAGGCATAGGCGTGCCTGGCTCACGTATAAAGCAGCTTGCTACAAGCCAAATACAGGTGGTATACGGCGAGGGGGAGATTGGTAATTTACAAACGGCCGTTTCTAACAACATCCCACCCATTGCCCTCGTATCCACTGGCGAACTTCCTTACTGGCACATCACAACACCCCATGCTGTTGTGGTTACAGGCATAGATGAAAAAGCCGTCTGGCTGCATGATCCAGCTAACGAACGACCACATATTGAAGTACCACTTGGTGATTTCTTGTTGGCATGGGATATGATGATGAATCTTTACGCGCTTATCAAATAGGTAAGAGCCGGTTTTTGTTTGTTGGCTACTCAAAAGAGGAGGGATTCTTTTGTCAGACAAAAAAGCAATGATGCCCATTGCCAACACGAGAGAGGAAGTAGCGGCACAGCCAGAAGTTTTGGCGCGAGTGCTGCGCGAATTGGCTCCACAGATTAAGGCGTTGGCGCAGCAGATGGCGGCGCAAGGGATCAATCAGGTGTTAGCCAGCGGGTCGGGGGATTCCTGGTTTGCGGCGCAGGCGGTGCGCTGCGCCTGGGAAACGTATGCCGGGGTGCCGTTTGAACCGCTGCAAGCGTATGAGTATGCGGTTTACGGCCGTTTAGGCGAAAACGCCCACACTGCCCACTTTGTCATCAGCTCCAGCGGCCGCCCCACTACCACTTGGGACGCGCTGGATCGCGCTTTGGCAACCAGCGGCCTGGTCATTGGCGTGACGGATAACCCGGCCGCCAGCAACCCCTTTGTCGCCAAGCCCCCCATTGCCCTCATTCCACGTGGTTCCAAGGTCGGCTGGCCGGCGCAAACCACCACGGCCACCATTGTCACGATGATTAGCCTTACCATTGCTTTTGGCAAAGCGCGGGGTCATCTTGGCGAGGGTGAGGCGGCGGCGTTGCAGGAACAGCTTGCGGCGATTCCGGGGCAATTAACG
>JAGQGA010000350.1 GCA_020432595.1 Anaerolineales bacterium
CGGCCTCTTCCAGAATTTGCATGGATTTGTCATGGATAAGCTGGAGTTTTTCGGCCGTTGCAATTTCGTAAGGGGGTAGATTCCACAGCGGCTGCGTGATACGGGCAACCTGTTCATCACCATGGCCGTCATCCTGGCGCGGCCGTTTTCTTATACGTATGCGTCCCATTATGTCTCCAATTTTGTTCAAAGATTAGGGAAGTATAGCGATGGGCAAAAGGCGGGAAAAGGGATTGTAATCATGGCATTCTTGAGTATTTCCGTTACAACTAATACCATAAGAAAGCAAGGTATACAGGTGTCATTTCGAGGTCCTACGAGAAATCCAATTCTTATTAGCAAAGGGAAACTGGATTTCTCCTCGAAGACTCGTCGAAATGACACGTTTTGGCCGAAAACTGAGTCATTAACGACAAACCTGTATGAAGCAAGGAAGGATTGGAAATGGAAATTGAGAATGGTTAATGGTGGATTCTCGATTTTCCATTCCTCATGCTCAATTCTGGAGGGTGTTATGAATTTGATGCAGTTGTGTAATTTGGATCAGGCGGTGTCGCGCTCGATTAGCCCAGAGAATTTTACAGGGGCAAAGGGACAGGGGGGAATGGCAACCGAGGGAACGGGGGCGGTTCACGCGCTGGGGCTGGGGCAAGGGTGGAAGGTGTCGCCCTCGGTGCGAATTGCGGCCGGGAGTACGTTTGAGATGGCGGATATTGAAGGGCCGGGAACGATTGAACAAATCTGGATGACCCCGACCGGCATTTGGCGTTTTTGCATTTTGCGAATTTATTGGGATGACCAGGAACATCCGGCGGTGGAATGCCCGGTGGGGGACTTTTTTGCCTGCGGCTGGGGGAAGTTTGCCCCGGTGTCGTCGCTGGCGGTGTGTGTCAACCCCGGCAGCGCCTTTAATTGCTATTGGCCGATGCCGTTTCGCCGCCGCTGCCGCATCACCTTTGAAAACCTGGGGGACGAGGCAATGACACTCTACTACCAAATTAACTACGCCCTGGGAGCAGTGCCAGACAATGCCGCCTATTTCCACGCCCAGTTCCGTCGGACAAACCCGTTGCCATACAAGGATGTATACACAATTTTGGACGGGGTGCAGGGCGAAGGGCGATATGTGGGGACGTATATGGCGTGGGGGGTTAACAACAGCGGCTGGTGGGGTGAGGGGGAGATAAAATTTTTTATGGATGGGGATGAGGAGTTCCCCACGATTTGCGGCACGGGAACGGAAGATTATTTTTGCGGCTCCTATAATTTCGAGAATAAGGAAACAAAGCAATATCAAGAATTTTCCACGCCCTATGCGGGGATGCCACAGGTACTGCGACCGGACGGGGTGTATCAGTCGCAAACGCGGTTTGGCCTGTATCGCTGGCATATCACTGACCCGATTCGGTTTAAGCAGGATTTGCGGGTGACGATTCAGGCACTGGGGTGGCGGCAGGATCGGCGGTATTTGCCGCTGCAAGATGATATTGCGTCGGTGGCGTATTGGTACCAAACGCTGCCATCGCAGCCATTGGCACCGCTGCCGGAGCGAGATGTGTTGGAGATTGTGTAGGAATTAGAGATGGGAGATTAGGAGATTGGAGATTAGTGAAGATCCATAATCTCCAATCTCTAAGCGCCAATCTCCCTTTACTGAGGGGAAATGAAACATGTAATTTCTCGTATTATGCTGGCGTTTAAGCTACCGGCGTTTCGCTGGCTGTGGCTTGGCTCGAATTTTGGCTTTATGAGCATGATGGCGAGCGATTTGACGCTAGGGTGGCTGGTGCTGGAGCTGACGGATTCGCCGTTTTGGGTGGGAGTGGTGGCCGCCGGCCGAGGGGTAGCCCAAGTCTTGTTTAGTTTGTTTGCCGGGGTGGTACTGGATCGGTACGATAAACGGCGGGTGCTGCTGCTGGTGCAGGTGGGTAACATGCTGCTGCCGCTGGGGTTGGGGATGCTGCTATTGAGCGGGCGGGTGATGCTGTGGCATTTGCTGCTGGCGGGCGTGGTACAGGGGGGATTAACGGCCGTTCGTGCCCCCGCCTTTAACACCATGACCTACCAACTCGTTGGTGCCCAACGCATCCTCAACGCCAGTGCCACCCTGGGGCTAGGGTTTAACCTGGCTTTGGTGGTCGGTTCGGCCGTTACCGGCGTGCTGGTAGAGCAGTATGGCGAAGCCAGCGGGCTGTTTTTTGCCGCTATCGCCGGAACGGCCGGTATTGTCTCCATCTTGCTGGTGGGAGGCTCATTCACCGCCGCCACCCGTAGCGAGCCGCTGCTGCAAGCCGCTGTCGCTGGCGTGCGCTACGCATCGGGCAATCAGGAACTGCTGCGCCTGCTGCTGTTGAGCCTGTTTATCGAAACGTTTGGCTTTTCCCACCACGTCATGCTGCCCGTAATTGCCCGCGACGTGTTGGGGCTGGGGGCAGCGGGGCTGGGAGCACTGTCGTCGGCGCGGGGCATCGGGGCGATGTTAAGCAACTTGGGCATAGCAGCCTTGGGGGATTATGAGCACAAAGGGTATTTGCTGGTTTCAACCGTAGTCGGCGCAGGGTTTTTCCTGATGCTGTTTGGGCTATCCCGCTGGTATGAGCTATCGCTGCTGTTGGTTTTTGCAGCGGGGGCGGCGCTGGCGGCTTATGATGCCACGATGAAGGCATTGGTGCTGCTGCAAGCTGAAGATGATTGGCGGGGACGGGTGCAAAGCTTGTATACGCTGACGTTTGGCTTTGTTTCGATTGGCGGCTTTGTGGCGGGGACAGTGGCAACGGCCGTTTCTGTCTCCTTTGCCCTGGTGATGAATGGGGGCATTATTTTGGCGTTTGTGGGGAAAAACGGCCGTTCTTTACGCCAACTCGGCACCCCCATCACCGCCACCCCACAAGCCGCCGATTAGCCCGCGTTGACGGCAAGGAGAATTTTGATGACCAAGATCGTTTCCGTAGGCGAAATTTGCCTTGATATTTACCTGAACCAAAACAAAACCTTTGTCGGTGGTCGTTCGCTGAATTTTGCCGTGCAGGCCAAACGGTGCGGTGCTGCCGTGTCAGCACTGATTAGCCGCGTGGGGCAGGATGAAGCAGGGCAGCGAACGCTGGCACTGCTGGCGCGGGAAGGGGTTGATCATGCTCACGTGCGCGTCATGGCTGGGTCAACCTCCACCTGTGACATTGAGCTGCTGCCCAACGCCGACCGCCTCTTTCCGCTCGATGGCTTTCACCTCAATGTGCTGGCAGGGATGCGCCTCAACGAGAATGAGTTGGCCTACGCTCTGGGTCACGATGTGGTCATGACCATTTTTGACACCAACTACCCGTCGCCCATCTTTTACCAACTGATGGCCGCCAGCTTTACTGGGCTGCGAGCCACTGATTTTGATGCCTGGGAGCCATTTGCCGCCAACCCAGAGCCATTATTTGCCGCTATGCGGCTGGCGGATGTGGCGTTTCTCAGCGGGGATGAGGCCACGGTTGAGGCACTACGGCCGTTTTTGGCAAGCTATGGTGGGCTGGTGGTGGTGACGTTGGGGGCAAGGGGGAGCGTGGGGTTGCAAAACGGCCGTTTTACCCACCACCCTGCCATCCCCGTTGCCAACCCGGTAGATGCCACCGGCTGCGGCGATGCTTACCAGGCGGCGTTTATGGTGGAATACGTCCGCAGCGGCAGTATTGAGCAGGCACTACAGCGCGGGACAGAGCAAGCAACGGCCGTTTTACAGCATTTAGGCGCAATCTCCGGGGCTGACCAGTAATAAAATGGGACGCGGACGAACACAGACAAACGCGGATAAATCTGCGAAATCTGCGAAATCTTTGATTTGATTTTCATTCGTGGTGATGTGTTCTCACCTATGGGAACTCTATAGGAGTTGGTTAGCGAAGGCTGGCAGCGCCGCCGCGCCGCCCGTATGCCAAAACAGCACCTTTTGCTGTCGCGTAAACGCCCCCCAGCGAATCAAATCAATCAACCCCGCCATGGCCCGCCCCGTGTAAACCGGGTCGAGCAAAATCCCCTCAAACTGTGCCGTCATCTGCACCGCTTCCCGCTCCGCTTCCCCCACAACGGCATACCCCTCACCCACATAATCATCGTTCACATCAATCAGGTCAGAGACCGACAGCGTGCCCAGCCCCAAATGGGTAGCCGTCGCCGTTGCCAGTGCCGCCACGTGGGTTTGCAGCTCGTCGGCCGGCCGATCAATGCTAATCCCCAAAATATTGGCGCGGTGCCCATAAATCTTCTTCCCCAGCACCATCCCCGCTTGCGTGCCACCGCTGCTGCTGGCTACGACAATAAAATCAATGTGCAGCCGCTGCGCCTCAAGCTGCTCCAACAGTTCGGCCATTGCCAGCACGTAACCCGTCGCCCCAATGACGTTGGAGCCACCCACGGGAATCGGATATGGTTTGCGCCCCATCGTGTGCAGTTCCGACAGCACATCTTTCATCGTGTCAGCACGACTTTTGCCGCCCGTCCAATACAAATGTGCCCCCAGCAGCAAATCAAGCAGCACATTGCCCGTTTTTTGACGCGGCGCTTTGCCGCTCAACACCAGGCTACAGCCCAAACCACAGCGGGCAGCAGCAGCGGCTGTTTGACGGCAATGGTTACTTTGAGCAGCCCCAGCCGTGACCAAATGGTCACAACCTTGTGCCAAAGCATCCGCCAGCAAAAATTCGAGCTTGCGAGCCTTATTGCCACCCGTCGCCAGCCCCGTTTGGTCGTCCCGTTTGATGTATAGCTCTGGCCCACCTAGATGCCTGCTCAACCGCTCCATCTTGTCAATGGGGGTTGGCAAGTAGGCAAGGGGAACTCGGTTTGGGTAATTGGGTTTCATACAGCGGCGATTATAACGCCAGATGGACGGGATGGGTATAAAGTGGGGTGGTGGTCAGCAATTCTCAATCTGAGGAGAAGTATGAACAACGGAATGACAAATCATAACTTTTTCATAGCAATCTCCATCTTCCCTCCAGAAAGTCTTTACTAACCATCACACTGTTTCCACTGTTTCCGCACAAGCGGTAAATAGACTCGTTCCGAGCCAGGTGGTGGCAACACGCCAGCATCCAGGACGCTTACATTATCGACATAGGTCCAGATGCCCCAAGATTTATTGTGATGGATATTGCGGTTTTCAAAACGAATACGAACGGTTTGCCCTTTGAATTTGCTCAAATCGTAACTGGCTTGCCGCCAACCCAAGTCAGTGCCAGGGGCTGGTGCTGTATTGTGGCAGGAACGATAGCCGTCTCGTAGCAGTTCAGCCAATACACCGCCGTTGGACATTGTCACCCAGACGCGGAAATCGGAGTAGTCAATGGTGTCGTTGACAAACATGCGGTAGTTGAAGGATAAGATCGGCCGTTCCCATTCCGGCGGCACATAAATGGTTTGATGTAGCCAAGCACTACCTGCAGGTTGATTAGTTTGTGGCACAGGCTCTCCTAAACGAGCAGCCTGATTTCCATAGGGGGTGTTACTGCTCAACGAGCGATCTAAATTACCCCCATGACGCCAATGGGTAAAAACAGGTGATGCCTCAAAGGAACCGTTCAGGGCAAGTCCATGTTCAGGATCAGGATCAGGGTAATTGGGAGCAAACTTATGAATACGGCGGTTGTCGGCATCGGCCACGAAAACATCTCTCTGGCTGTCGACCGTGATGCCTGCAGGAACATTGAAAAAAACCTCACCACTCCCAGAGTTTCCCCAAGCCGTAATGAAGGTGCCATCATTGCTAAACTTCTGAACGCGGTTGGTGTTATCGGTCACAAAAACATTCCCCCGGCTATCGGCCGTAATGTCTGTAGGAAAATAGAACTGACCCTCGTCACTCCCCCTGCCCCCCCAAGCCGTAATGAAGGTGCCATCATTGCCGAGTTTCTGAACGCGGTGGTTCAGAAACTCGGCCACGAAAACATTCCCCTGGCTATCAACCGTGATGCCTGTAGGATTGTTGAACTGACCCTCGTCACTCCCCCCGCTTCCCCAAGCCGTAATGAAGGTGCCATCATCGCTGAATTTCTGAATGCGGTTGTTTTCCGAATCGGCCACAAAAATATTCCCCTGGCGATCAGCCGTGATGCCTGTAGGAGAGTTGAACTGACCCTCGTCACTCCCCCCGCTTCCCCAAGCCGTAATGAAGGTGCCATCA
>JAGQGA010000351.1 GCA_020432595.1 Anaerolineales bacterium
GTGCACCTGATGGGGTTGTCATTGTGGAGTATGATGATATCCAGTTCTTTGGTGGCAGTGCCGACACGTTTGACTTTGAGATTGTTGTTTGGCGTACAGTTGACGATTCGCCAGGAGCTTACGAGATTATTGTGGCTTATGATAATCTCAATGGTAGCTTGGCTGGGCCGTTGACAGTTGGTGTGGAGAATGTTGACGGTACAGCTGCAACATCATTGGTGAACAATGACAGTGCCGAAGGCGTTTTGCATAATGGCTTGATGGTTTGCTTCGACCTGAATGCACCTTCCACTGACCCCGTGACAATTACCTATGCGGTAGAGGTTAATGCTGGTCTGGGAAGTGATGTTGTGAATACGGCCGTTTCTACGACCAGCAACATCGGTAGCCAGGAAGCTGCGGCGAGCGCACGGGTACAGATTGGTCTACGGACTTATATGCCCTTTGTTCCAAAGAAGTAGGTTTGTTGAATAGCAAGTTGTGATACGATTGCAGTTTGCTATTCGCATTAACAATGAAAAAGCCATCCGCTGACACGGGTGGCTTTTTCGTTTACTCAGCATGAAACCATTGATTGGAACGGACTTAAAGCGGTTTAACCGTGACTACAAGCGGGCCAACCCGGTGAAACGAGAGTTAGTGGCACTGCTGCAAAGCGTGGAATATCCGGCTAACGTCGGTTCAGCGTTTCGCGTGGCGGATGGGGCGGGAGTGCAGGAGCTGGTGCTGACGGGGATTACGCCCACGCCACCACACCCGACGATTGACAAAGTGGGCCGGTTTAAGAGCTTAAAGGTGCCGTGGCGGTATGAAAAGGAGCCGGTGGTGGCGATTGAGGGGCTACGAGCGCAGGGGTATCGGATTGTGGCGGTGGAGTTGACGGAAACGGCCGTTTCTTACCACCAATACCCCTACCCGCAAAAAGTTTGCTTCGTCGTCGGCCACGAAGATCACGGCATCACCAAAGCGACGTTGGCCGCTTGCGACGATGCCATCTTTATCCCCATGTACGGTAAAGGCCAATCGCTCAACGTCCATGTGGCACTGAGTATTGTACTTTATCAGGCACTCCATGCGGCGTAGAGAGAGATTGGAGATTGGAGATTGATAGGCTCCTAATCTCCAATCTCCAATTGTCAATCCCCATTTTACCTTGCCCCGATCCCACACCTTCGGTATACTAGCTATTAAACGACATGCGGGATAGTACAACAAAACTTTTCGGGAGATGGATGCGGAATGAGAGTTTCATGTTTACAAGAAAATTTGGCCAAGGGGTTGAGCATTGTGGGGCGGGCGGTTAGCACACGTTCGACCCTGCCGGTGTTGGGCAATGTGCTGTTGGCGACGGATAACGGCCGTTTAAAACTCTCCGCCACTAACCTAGAAATCGTCATCACCTGTTGGATTGGAGCCAAAGTTGAAGACGAAGGTAGTATCACCGTCCCTGCCCGCACCCTCAGCGACCTCGTTGGTGCATTGCCCCAGGAGCGTGTGGACTTAGACCTCAACGACACCACCCAAACACTCCATATCGCCTGTGCCCGTACCCAGGCTAATATCAAAGGTATTGATGCCCAGGAATTTCCTCTGGTGCCAGAGCCAGACAAAGAGAACCGGATCCGTATTGAAGGACCCATCCTCAAGCAAATGATTTCCCAGGTTGCCTTTGCTGCTGCCACCGATGATGCTCGCCCAACTCTGACCGGCGTTTCCACCAGTTTTGACCAAAGTCAAATGGTTATGGCTGCCACAGATGGCTTCCGCCTCTCCGTGCGTGCGGCTCACATTCCCGGTCATGTCGAGCAGCCCTTTAGCATCATCATTCCCTCTCGCGCTCTCACTGATGTTGCCCGCGTCATCAGTGAGGATTTGGAAGCCATTTACCTTTCCATGCCCGACAAGCGCAACCAGGCCATTTTTGACATGGACAACATCGTCATTGTCTCCCAACTCATAGACGGCAACTTCCCCGATTACCGTCCCATTATGCCGCAGAAGCATAACACCCGTGCCGTGCTGGGAACGGCCGATTTTCGCAAAGCGTGCCGCACCGCTGACATTTTTGCCCGTGAATCCAGCCACACTGCCCAGGTCAGCATTGAGCCTGGCGATGACTTTGGCACTGCACACGCCATCATCAAGGCGACCAGCACTGAAACTGGTGATAACGTGGCTCGCATTGATGCCAGCGTAGACGGCGAACCCGTTGAGATCGCCTTCAACGTCAAATATATGACCGAAGTGCTAAATGTGATTGACACCCCGCAGGTGGCTTTGGAAACCACCAGCCCCATGGAACCCGGTGTCATCAAACCCGTGGGCGACACCGACTTTGTCCACATCATCATGCCGATGCAGTTTGGTCGTTAGTTGTTAGTGGCTGGTGGTTGGTACAGAATGTTTATCTTATCAGCCACCAGCCGCTAGTACCAACACTAATCAACAATAGCCTGGTAGGCCGCAATCCGAAAGGCGGCGGACGCTGGAATGAGACCCGATGGCTGGTATTGGGACATAAAAATGCCAACCATCTCTTCGACTGGATCAATCCAGAAATAGGTGTTGGCCGCCCCTGCCCATCCATAGTCACCCACAGAGCCAGGAATAGCTGCTAATCCCACATCTTGCAAAACCCGCATACCCAGACCAAAGCCCTGACCCGGGCTGGGTATATTGCCTATTTCATAGGGCAAGAGGGAAGCGGGCACATGGTTGACGCGCATGAGTTCAACGGTTTTGCGACCCAAAATGCGGTTGCCATCCAGTTCCCCATGGTTGAGCAGCATTTGACAAAACCGCCAGTAATCCATGGCCGTGGAAACAAGACCATGCCCACCACTCAAAAAATTGTGGGGTTGCGATTGGCGGCTGTCAGCGGCACCTTCCAGCCGTTGGTTGATACCAGCCATCGCATCGCCGAACCAGTTTGTGAGGCTGGTCTGGGGGATGTCAATGCTTCGGGAACCATACATGGTGGTAAAACGGCCGTTTTTCCCCTCTGGTACATAAAACCCCGTATCAACCATTCCCAGTGGCGCAAAAAGATGTTCCTGCAAAAAGTCGTCAAACGATTTCCCACTGATAACTTCGACAAGATGGGCCAGAACATCATGCCCCATGGAATACCGCCACTTTGTGCCAGGCTGGAAAGCCAGCGGCAGTTGGAGGGCATCGCCCACTAACGCTTTAAGCGGCTTGGCTGAAAAAATGGCGTTGTCGCGGTACATCTGCTCAATGGGGCCGTATTCGGTGAAGTGGTAGGTTAGACCAGACGTATGGGTAAAAAGCTGCTGAATGGTGACTGGGGAGGCCAAAGGCTCCAGACGGATGCTGTCGCCTTCACCGCCCGCATATACCTTGAGCTTGGCAAAGGCGGGAATAAATTTGGCAACGGGGTCAATGAGCTGGAAATGCCCCTGCTCAAAAAGCATCATGGCGGCGACGCAGGTGATGGGCTTGGTCATGGAGTAGATGCGGAAGATGGAGTCAGCGGTCATGGGTGTTTCCGTTTCGCGCTCCTGGTAGCCAAAGGTGTCCAAATGGACAATCTGGCCGCGCCGCGCCAGCAGGGTGACGGCTCCGGCAATTTGGGTGGGGCTGATGAAGGGGGAAACGGCCGTTTTGATTCGTACCAAACGTTCTGCCGAAAAACCTAAAGATTCGGGCGATTTCATCACTTATGCTCCTTGTATCAATCAAAATCAGAGCGGCTTATACGGTATAAGCTACCCTATAGATGTCCAGAAAGTGTTGTCCTTCTACCAGATCCTCGAAGTGTGTCATTTCGAGGTCTTTCCGAGAAATCTTTCTATTTAGCCAACGTGAAAGATTCCGCAGAGGACTTCGGAATGACAATTGTCGGACAGAATTTATCAGGCTAACTATAATGTTAGCCCAAAAAGCACCCATATTCATCACGGTCTATCATTTCAACTAGCTTTACCAATGACTGATTTTTAAAAAATGGTTCATACTGTTGCCATTTACCACTTGCCCGTTGCCAGAATAATTGCCACCTATTTTGTGTTCGCACATATTTGATTTTGGCAAATGGTGTCTCAATCTGACGGGTTTGATCCTGCCAATAAGGGCGCGATTCATAGATAGTAATGTCATGGTTTTCAATTTTGTAAGCAAGCCAAATAATGCCAGCAAATCTTTCTGGCGAACGCTTTTTACAAAATGAACCAATCACTTGCTCGATTTCCTGTAACTCCAAATCAGTAAATGCCATCTGTGCTAGGGGTGCCAAGCATTTTCAGAGAGCCTGACACATCACGGCTAGTTTGTTAAGCTGCCAGCGTCAACAAAACCGCCATCAACCCAACCCCGTCAAACAAATTCCCCAAGCGCACATTTTCATTGGCGGCGTGTTGGTTGTTATCGCGGTTAACCATCGTCACGCAAATGCCCGGTTTGGCGAGATCATTGAAGATCAGCCCATAAATGCGGTTGGAGGCACCGGTGCTGGGCAAAAAGACACCTTGATCGTTGGTAAACTCCTTCAGCCCATCAATGATGCTGCGGATTTCGGGGTGATCCATCGAGACTTTGGAAGCAGGGAAGCCGTTGGGGTCGCGTTTAACTTTAACAATTTTGGGGTAGCGCAGCCGCGTTGCGTAGTCGGGTTCCCCGTAAACGATGTGCCACCCCTCCTTGCGGATGTGGCTCTCAACCAGGTCAAGCATCTGCTCCGGGTCATTGCCTTTGGCAAGCCGCAGACCCAGTTCGGCAACGGCCGTTTTTGGAATCACATTGCTCGTTTTCTCCCCCACCGCCCCGCTCGCCAACCCGCGAATCGTCAGCGACGGCCACATAATGCGCTCGTTGAGCGACTCCCCGTTGCCTTCGGTGAAGGCCAACCCCAATTCCTGTTTAAGCTGTTCGTCAATATTGGGAGCCTGGCGAATTTGCGCCAATTCAAACGGCGATGGCGGTTGGGTGCTGTCGTAAAAACCGTCAATCAGCACCGTGCCATCCTCCGCCTTCATCGAGGTGAGCAGCCGCGCCAGCATTTGGCCGGGAACGGGTGCCCAATTGCCATAATGACCGCTGTGGAGGGCGCGAACGGCTCCATAAACGGTAAGCTGCATCCCCGTCATCCCCCGCGACCCAAATTTGAAGGCAATGTCGTCGGTGGGGTAAACGGCTCCGTCGCACAGTAGCCAGACGGTGATGTCGTCGAGCAAATGGGCGTAGTCGGTCAAATAGTGGGCGATGTGGGGAGAGCCGGACTCTTCTTCGCCGTCGAAAAAGAGCTTGATGTTGGCCGTATAGGCAAGATTCGCCGTTTGCAGCGCATCAATCGCCCCCAGCAGCGCCATAATTGGCGCCTTGTCGTCACTTGACGACCGAGCATAGAGCCGCCACTCAGCGTCAAGCGGTTCACCTGCCGCTGGGATAGGTATCGGACGACCGCCTGCTTCCAGCGGAGCATCGTAGAGGGTGGCGGCAAATGGGTCTTGCGCCCAATTCTCTGGCTCGACCGGCTGGCCGTCGTAGTGGGCATAGAAGCAGAGGGTGCGCGTGGCTCCCGCAACCAAATGCTCGCCGTAAACAATCGGCGGTGCGCCCTCAATTTGCAGCTTTTGCATGGCAAAGCCCCGCTGCTCAAACTGTTCAATGAGCCAGTCGGCGTTGCGCTGAATGTTGGGTAGGTCGGAGGCGTGGTTGGGCAGGGCAAGAAAGGCGGCGTAGCTGTGGAGCAGGCTGCTGCTGTTGTCTTTTAGCCAGCGGTTGGTGGTGGAAACGGCCGTTTGTGTCGCCGAAAACTCACTCATCTTACCTCGCTCATAAATAGGACGCAGATTTACCTGATCTTCCTGATCACTTTAGTTTCGGCTAAAGCAGAAAAGCCAAAAAAGCCTTGAGACTATTCTCAAAGCGACAAACCTTGAAAAATCGGTTAAAAACCGTGCAAAATTGATGTGAAACGTTAAGTTGGACTCTTTTGTCGGCGATGAGCCTCTATTCCCTTGGGTAAATGCTCTGTCACCGAATCCTTTTTCCGAAGTTTAGGGTTTGTTAGCTGCTCTTGTGGAAATTTGGCAGTCGCCAGAACGCGCCGCAACCGGCCAGCCGTTCTCTTGGGAGTTCTATCCCAAAAACCAGTTGGGAAAGGAGGAAGAACGGCAGCCAAATAGGTCAGAACGTTGC
>JAGQGA010000352.1:0-2796 GCA_020432595.1 Anaerolineales bacterium
TACGCAAAGCGGTTGTGAAACAACATTTTCCTGATAAAGAAAGAGGAATCAGGCTTATCAGGCAAATCTGCGTCCTATTTTTATGTTTGTACCGCATCGGGTCGGGGGATAGTTTGGGCAATGGCAGGCACACGCCGCAGATAGAAAACGGGCAGCAGCAGCAAAAAGGTTAAGGCAGCCCCCAGCCAGTAGGGGGCGGTGGGGGCGATGGCAAAGATGAGACCGGCAATGGCGGTGCTGAGAATGATGCCCAGGCTGGTGGTAGATTGAAAAATGCCCAGGATGCCGCCGCGTAGGTTGTCGTCAACCACGGTCGTTGTCAGCGATTGCAGCGGCGGCATGGTTAGCCCCATACCAGTCGCAAAAAAGAGCGACCCGACTGCCCCTAGCCAGGGGGAAGTGACGATGGCGTAGAGGAGCATGGCAAACCCCCGTAACACAGTGCCCATCAACACTAGCCCAATCTCGCCATAGCGGCGCAGCAGCGGACGGAGCAAAAAGGTTTGGGTGATCAACTGCCCTAACCCAACGGCCGCCAGCAGCATCCCCACGCCCAAATCAATGGTGCGGTCATCCAGCCCTGGAAACAGCCGTACCTCGGCGTAAAGGGCAAAGGTGGATTGCATCATGCCAAAGGCAAACTGCCCCATAAATGCGATCCCCAGAATGGCGACCAGCGGGATATTACGTACCAGTTGCGCTGGGTTCAGGTTGGCCTGGCGAGCCATGCGGTTGGCGGCACGCTGCTCTGGCGTTAAGGTTTCATCCAGCGTGAACCAGGTGAGCATGACGGTGAGCATGGCGACACCGGCGGCAAAATAGTAAGGGATGCGCGGGCCAAAGATGGAAGCCAGCACGCCGCCCAGCGCTGGCCCGATGATGATGCCGATGCCAAAGACGGCAAAAATATAGCCCAATGATTCGGTGCGTTTTTCGCGGGGGGTGACGTCGGTGACGTAGGCTTGAGCAACGATGATGTTGCCACCGGTGATGCCATCCACAATGCGAGCGGCAAAGAGCATGAAGGCACTTTGGGCGGCCCCGATGAAGAAGAAACTAACGGCCGTTCCTATCTGGCTAATGATTAAAATAGGAATACGTCCGTGCCTGTCTGATAGCCGACCCAGGTAAGGCCCGGCCAAAAACTGCGCCGCAAAAAATGAGGTAGATAAAAGCGTGATGGCTTGCGGAGCCAACCCAAATTCACGCTGGGCAAACAGTGGCAAAATAGGGAAGATCATCGAAGCTCCCACCATTTGCACAAATACAATCATCAGGATTGTAAACAAACGCCGATCAATATTCTTGAATTTCACATGTACCGACCTTACTTCAAACAAGTTTGGGCAATGGTACGCTGAAAATCAGCTTTGTCAAAAGGTGGGAAAACAACAGCACCGCGCTCATTAGAGCGCGGTGCTGTTGAAAGAAGAGGAGGAGGAAAGAAAGGAGAAAATGTTTGGAGGAGAAATCCGTTTTGTTTGCTTATGCTCTTATTATAGACATGCTCTATGGCGTGTGCTGGTTTATTGGCAACAGTGGCAGTGTAAAGCATGGTACAGGGGCGTGAGGTGGGCGTAAAAGTGTGGCTATCAATTGCTTTACAGCTTTTGCTTGCCACTTTCAACAGCGATGATCAGCAGATGAATTACAATAGGCAACAGTGTACAATCATTCCCAACATCGAACCTGGATTAATTTAAGAAAAGGAGTCATTTGTTTATGAAACCGTTGCTGTCTATGTTATTGGCTGTCCTGCTGGCGAGTTGTTCGCTGTTTGGTGGGGAAGAGGCTGCGCCGTCGCCATCGGATGTGGATCAAAATATTTTGGAGCAGTTGGAGAGTGGGGGAGAGGAAACGGCCGTTCCTGCCACTGAAGAACCGCGTGTGGCTCCTGAAGTTGAGGTAGAAGAAACGGCCGTTCCGCCCACCGAGCCTGCTCCCACTGAAACCGCCACCCCCGAAGTTGCTGAGGCAAGCGAAGCGGCGGCAGAAGGGGAAGGCAATGCGGTAGCCAAAAACGAAAAAAGTACCCTACGCAGCGGCCCTGGCGAGGAATTCCCGGAAATAGAGGCTACTGTTGAAAATGGTGAGTCGTTGAGCGTGTTGGGGCTGGATGAAAGTGGGGATTGGGCGAATGTGGCACTGCCAAATGGCGAAAACGGTTGGCTGCCGCTAGAAGACATTCAACTTAACACACCGCTGGAAGATATTGGCATTGTGCTAACGATTCCCGCCATTCCCGCTCTGCCCACCATTCAAGGTGTGCCAGACATTCCAGCTATTCCCACGTTGCCGCCCATCAACGTTCCCTAGTCGGCGATTGTATATAAGCTCAAATGACCTCCAGGTATAATTCAGATGAACAAAAGCCTGGAGGCAAGATGTTCCCTTGCACTGTCAAACCATGTTCAGGGCTACCAGCGACAGCAAACCCAGTAGAAAATTATAGCTAAAGTGGACAAAGATGGTGGTGCTGGTGTTGGTGGTGCGGCGTAAATGACCCAACGCCAGCCCAATGAGAAAGATGGTGAGTGTGGCGGGGGTGATGCCGTATTGCACGTGGGCCACTGCAAAGAGCAGGGCGGTGGGGACAAGACCGAAAACAGGCTGGATGGCTCCGCGAAAGAGCAACTCCTCGCCTAGGCCACTGACAAGAGCCAGGACAAACCATTCCCACACCGTGTCAAACTCGCCAAAAAGTTCCCCAGAGAGGTTGCTAAGTAGTTCAGCCTGGTTAGGGTTAAGCAGCAGCCAGAGAGCACCTATGCCCCATTGCAGGAGCAGCAGCAGCCC
>JAGQGA010000352.1:2893-4723 GCA_020432595.1 Anaerolineales bacterium
GTGCTAAGTAGTTCAGCCTGGTTAGGGTTAAGCAGCAGCCAGAGAGCACCTATGCCCCATTGCAGGAGCAGCAGCAGCCCAACCCAGCGCAGCCCAGTGGCAAGCTGCTGGCGAGTGGGACGTTCTAGCCCCAACCGCTGGTTGAGGGCGTTGCTGCTGCGACGCACCAGCAGCCCCACGCCAAAGAGGGCAAGCAGGACAAACATAAGCTGTTGTATCACAACGTCGGCTACGGATAGATTAACGGCCGTTTCTGCCAGCCCCTCTAGTCCCCCCTGCACCAGTGTGATGGCCGTGGAGCCAACGAGATAGCCGCTGAACATGAGTGCCAGCGTGTGGACGGGTGATGTGGGGTTGAGCGGTAGCCAGCGGGCAAGGGTGTGACGAACGGCCGTTTGTCCCATTGCCACCCCCCATGCCCCCAGCCCCAACAGCACCCATCCCGACCGCGCCGGTTCTGTAAGCAAGCCACTTTCGCGCAGAATGTCGGGATTGAGCGGTGGTAGCCAGCCGATCAGTGCCAACCCCACCGCTGCTACTGTCAGATTGAGCGAAATCAGCATGACGTTGAACAGCCGCTGCCCACCGGGGTTGGGGTGGGCAGCGAGGACATTGGCTAAGAAGATGAGGCCGATGGCTCCGGCAATGAGCAGAATGAGCATAGCGAGTGGGTGGTGATTACGCCAGCGACGGGATTTGTAGCTGTTGCCCGGGCTGGGTAAAGGCCGGGTCGTTACCAATTTCGTGCTTGTTTAGTTCATAAATGAGCATCCATTTGTCGCGGGTGGCCGAGCCGTAATAGTGGAGGGCGATGTCGGCCAGGGTTTCGCCGGGCTGAACGATGTGGTGGGTGAGTAAAACGGCCGTTTTTTCTCCCTCCACCAATTTGCGTTGTTCAATGGCTCGCAACTTGACCTCAGCACTGGCCGAACGCGCCTCTTGCATCTTTTTTTGCCGCGCCAGCAGCTCGCTGCTATTATTTTCCCCTTGAAAAATGCGCGAGTGCCAGCTTTTATGCTTGTTGTCTTTTGTCATTCCAATAAATCTCCCAACCAGTCAGAATCGTCGGTACTGTAGTAGACAGACACAGATTTGACAAGCCCCAACCTAAGTAAGCCAAAATTACTGCGTTAAAATTTGGCCGATAAGAATTAGTCGGCCGGTTGGCAAACCAGGTTTACAAAGTGAATATGTTGGCTGCCGATTTGATAATAACTTTCATCAGACCCATCCCCCTCGAATCCCAGCACTTGTATTAGCCGCTTGGCTGTCTTAGGGTATTGGTGAGCATAGCGTACCATTGCCTGCCCTGATTCATCAGGTGATAGGAAGCGGGCATGAGCCACCGCTTTGCGCCGCCCGCTTTGCACAGTGACATTGGGGTTGTGCTGCAAATTGCGATACCAGTCAGATTGGGTGCCAAAGCCAGAGGCAATGGTATAAGTGTCGCTGGTGGGATCGTAATGTACTACTTCGAGAGCGGTTTGCCGAGGAAGACCACTTTTGCGCCCGGTGTGGTTGAGCAGTAAAAAGCGTTTGCCTAGTAGCCAGCCCAGGTTAACGCGATAAAGATAGATTGGAAACCGGAAGAAGAGGCGTTGCAGCCCCTTTGGCTGCTTGCGCCCTTGTTTTTGGGCCATCATGCACCTCCAAAGATGCGAGAAATCGTAAAATGATGGACAATTATCCCACATAATAGACCAGGAGTCATAACCATGAAGCTACCACCCCATCAATTTCTTGATGAACGCGCTATTTCTTATACCCCGCTTACTTTTTCGCCCGATATTGAGAAAGGAGCGGCCAGCGTGGCACGCACTTTGGGCTACC
>JAGQGA010000352.1:4743-6152 GCA_020432595.1 Anaerolineales bacterium
AAGACGCTGATTTTTGAGGCGGCTCATGGTGAGCGTGTTTTAGTGATGGTTGGCGGTGACCAGTCAGCAATTTCCGGCCACCTGAAAAAAGCAATTGGTTCTAAAAACATCAGAATGGCGGATTTTGCGACGGTGAAAGCGGTGACAGGGTATGAAGTTGGCTCTATTCCGCCGTTTCACTGGCAGCCGGCCGGTTTTCGCTCCTTTTTAGAAGCATCGCTGCTGGATGAGCCGGTGCTGGGGGTGGGGGCTGGCGTGTGGGGATATGAGATTATGATTCGGCCGGCCGACCTGGTGCAAGCGTGTCAAGCCATTGTCGTCAACCTAACCAACCGCGAACGGCCGATTTTTCCTGACTGAGTTTTTTGACAAGGTTTACGGGATTTTTGGCTGTGGTTTGCCAAGGTACAGGAAAAACCAACATCTGAATCCGGTTCATCCTGTAAATCCTGTCAAAATGCCCCCCAAAGTTCCCAGAACTGTATATAATTCCCTCCGTTTGAAGAGCGACGAAGAAGAGGAGCATTGTGTATCTGTGTGGCAATTTGCTAGACGAGTTTGGTGGGCTGGGTTGATGGTGGTTGTGGTGGGATTAACGGCCGTTTCTCCCCCTACGCTTCTCCACGCCCAAGACCCCATTACCCCACCCCCTGACCCTCGCTTTGGGGCTATCGAATCCTTTTGGGCACCCGCTGAAGCCGCCGAACTCACCGTTGGCTGGGAGCGCATCCTCTTTTACTGGAGCGAAATCCAGCCCACCGGTCCCGACGACTGGAACACCCTCCATGTCCTTGAAGAGTGGCTGGCCGAAGCCAATACCCAACAGCGCACCGTACTGGGGCTGCTCAACAAAGGGTTTGCCTTGGAGCAGGATGAGCGGGGGCGGCTGACGGAGCCAACGCGGCGCAAGCTGGCGGAGAAGATTTTGGCGCGGCTGGAAAGCAATGAGCGGTATGAGCAAAAGCGCTACCCGCTGCGCGTCATCATCCAGCGGCAGGCTCGCCATTTGGCAACCTATGTGCGCGGCGAACGGGAGCGGTATGAGCCGTTTCGCGCCAGTTGGTGATCGGTAATCAGTAAACGGTAATCAGTAATCGGTAATCGGTAGAGTGGTTACTGATTACCGATAACCGATTACTGTCTACTTTTCCCATGAACTGCCTTCTCATTTACGACATTTCTGATGACCACAAGCGAGCTAAAGTGGCTGATGTGTGCCTGGATTATGGGCTGGATCGGCTGCAATATAGTGCGTTTGGCGGCAATATTTCGCGCAATTTGCAGGAGGAGCTATTTTTGAAGGTGTGTGGGGTGCTGGGTAAGGCGGCTGGCAATGTCCAACTTATTCCCATTTGTGGCAAAGATTGGCAGGTGCGGCGGGTGTATATTCGGGAAACAGTGGAGAGTAG
>JAGQGA010000353.1:0-2798 GCA_020432595.1 Anaerolineales bacterium
GCAGCGGCCAAATGCAACCCTAAGGCCAGCGTTCGGCTCACCACCTGCGCCAACTGCTGTCGCGCTTGCTCCAATGTCTGTAGCGCTTTTTCATGCTCAGCCATTGCGCTCATCATCAGTGCCAGCCGCAGCAAAACAATTGGGGTATCATGGCTCCACTGTGCAGCCACTTCGCGCATAATCGCTATCCCCGTTGTGTAATCCCCCAACTGTAGCCCAATGATGACCCCTTCACCTAAACGCATTTCCAGCTCTAACGGCCGATGGTGAATCTCGCGGCTGATTTCCAAACGAGGCTGCTGATATTGCGTGAGTAAGCGATAATAGTCGCCTGCACGCTCGAACTGCAGGCCAATTTGCCCAAGCAGCGTGACCTCAGCCACTTTGTTATTGAGAGCTTCACACAATGGTCGTGCTTTTTCCAAAAAGGCAATGGATTGCTCTGGCTCATTGCTCCAATTGTAAAAACGACTAATTGATAGCAAAATTTCGGCTTCACGATAGGGGTCGTTTAGCTGCTTTGCTAACGCCAAGGCCTCTTGGGCAATGTCCAGCGACGCAGGATTCACGCGACCATAAGATTGCTGGTTGGCAATAGCCATCAAACTGAGCATTTCCCGCCGCCGATCCCCCTGTTGCCGCGCCAGTTGCAGCGCCTCTTCAGCCAGCGCTTGCCCCTCTTGCAACTCAGCCTCAGTGCGCCAATGATACACTACAGGCTGTGTTAGCAGCGCATCAACCAACCAAATGGGATCGCTATCCAGTTGCCGTGCCAACGCCAATAAGCGTTTGGCATCCTCGTCCATAGATTGAAATTCGCCAAGCAGAAAGTGTACTTCTCGCCGGCCGTCTAACAATTCAAACTTGCGTGTTCGTATGGCATAAAGCCGGTCAGGGCTATCCGTTTCCCGCTCCATCTGGTCAAGCAGCCGCAAACCCTGCGTATAAAGTGCCACAGCTTCGGTATTGGCATACACATCCTTGGCTTCTTTGGCTGCCAAAAGCGTGTAGTAAAGCTGCTTGCCCTGCTTTCCTGCCCGCTGGTAATGATAAGCCAACATCCCATAATATTGCGGTGGGGTGGGGCGTTCGGTGGGTGCTAAATAAGCAGCAATTTGTTCGTGGTAAAGCGTCTGCTGGGTAGAAAGCAAGCTATCATATACGGCATCACGAATGAGCGAGGAGCGGAACGTGTATTCCATCCCCAAGTCGGGCACGCGCCGCCGCTCTACAATGAGCTGCGCCCGCTGCAAGGCGGTGAGGTGGGGCTGGATATTTGCATCGCCCGCTAAATGGTGCAGCAAATTGAACCAGAAAACGTGGCCGATGGTGGCGGCCATTTGCAATAGCTGTTTTTCGGCTGGCAAAAGAATGTCAATACGCGACAGCAAAAGGCTTTGTAAAGTGTCGGGAAGCTGAAGGCTGTCAATGGCACGGGTTGCGTGCCAACGGCCGTTTGTCATATCTTTAACCAATACCTCTTGCTCAATAAGCGTCTCAATCAACTCAGCCACATAGTACGGGTTGCCCGCCGCCTTCTCAATGACCAACGCTTTTATTTTGGCCGACAAGACATCTGGGCCGAGCAAGTGATCAATTAGTTCATTGCTTTGCTCATCAGTCAGCGGCGCAAAAGTAAGCTGCGTGACGCGGTGGGGGTATTCAGTTTCCACGTGCTGGGCAAAACGCCAAACGGCCGTTTCCCGCATATTGCGATAAGTGACCAACCACAGCAAAGGGTGAGCCTCACACACAGGCAAACAGTAAGTCAGCAGTGCCAGCGAAGAGGCATCAGCCCAATGGGCATCGCTAAAGGCGATGACGAGCGGCTGCTGTTCTGCCAGCCGCTTGACCCAACCACGAACGGCCGTAAATACCTGATGCTGCAACCCCTCGGCATCCAAATATTTTACCGGTTCAATAAACGGTTCTTCCAGCGGCAGCGAAAGCAAGGTCGCCAAATAAGGATAGTATTCACCGAACTGATCACCCCATAAAGCCACCGACTCCTGCCGCAACCGGTCGCGGGTTTCAGCATCAGAGGTGCTAGGCTGCATGTGGAGCCATTTACGCAGCAAATCGCCCCACACCGAAAACGGCCGCGACTGATCATAAGAACGACAGCGACCACGCAGCCACAGCAGCTTGCCTTGCTCTTGCGCCCGCATATCATCTGTCAGCCGCGATTTACCCATACCCCCATCGCCCGTGAGCAGCATAATGCCCCCGCGACCAGCATACAGCGCGGCTAAATGCTCCTCCAATGCTTGCCGCTCCGCATCACGGCCAATTAGCGGAGCCGATAGCGTCTCGGATCGGGCGCTATTTTGTTTTTCCACTTCTGACAGATGAGCCAGTGGCCGATAAACAGCTACCGCTTGCGACAACCCTTTAATGGGCAACTCGCCAAGTGCTTCCCATTCAAACAGGGATGAGACCAGCCGGTATGTGTTTTCGCTGACCAACACGGTACCGGGAACGGCCGATGTTTCCATACGCGCCGCCAACGTGATGCCCTCGCCCATCGCCGTCTCTTCACGATACTGCTGGCTATCGCCAATACTCGTGACGATAATCTCACCCGTGTTAATGCCAATGCGCACCTGCAAGAGAGGCAGATCGGTTTCCGGCAATTTGCTGGCATAGCGCTGTAGGGATTGTTGCATCGCTAGACCCGCCAACACAGCACGCTCTGGGTCATCTTCATGGGCGGCGGTGGCACCAAAAAAGGCAACCAGACCGTCCCCTCGGAATTGATCGACTTCGCCGCCATAGCGATAAATCTCGGCTTCCATGAG
>JAGQGA010000353.1:2897-6131 GCA_020432595.1 Anaerolineales bacterium
TTGGCAAAGCTACAGCCTGGGCAAATTTGCTTTAGGCGTGTGCCACACATGCCGCAAAAGCGCATGTCAGGCGGATGGTTGAAGTTACAGTTAGGGCAACGCATAATCAAAAGGGCGTACACAGCCCGGCTGCTGTACGCCCCGATAAAAACAAAATATTTGTCTGCTCATTGATGAGATACTGCCAACGGTCACAAACTGGTATTTTGCCTACTGGCTGCAAGTGGCAAGTAGCAAGTGGCAAGTCCCGTTTGCCAACAAAACTTGCCACTTGTAACTTGTTACTTGTACATCAAGGAATGTAACTTTGTGACCACGTCCAGGAGAGTCACCTCTTTGCTCAATCACAAACGATTCATAACCGACTACAGCCGATCAAGCGCCCGCCGGAAACGGCGTGCCAGCTCTTGCGCAATGACGACACCCATTTCAGCGTCTTCTTTCATGACGGCCAGAAAATCCCAGCGAGCCAGCACCAGGCATTCGGTGTCGGCTGTTGCCACCACCGAAGCCGTGCGCGTGCCATCATGTAACAGCGCCAACTCACCAAAAAAGTCGGTGGAGCCAAAGGTATTGACAACGGCCGTTGAGCCATCTGCCCGTTCGCGCACTGCCTCAGCCGCACCGCTGACAACAACAAACAACCCTTCACCGCCTTCACCTTGTTTAACAATGTATTCGCCAGTTTTGTAGCTGCGTGAGACAAAACGTCTTTCTATCTGGCCTAACTGTTTACTACTTAACCCATCTAATAATGGAACTCGTTTCAAAAATTCTATCGTTTCAGACATGTTTACCTTACCTTTTTGTTGCCATGCTGATGGGACATAAATCAGCATCAACATAGACCATATTCACTATAATCAGTTCATTTCTGGCTGTCATCGGGTAAAAACAACAATGTTGAACAACAATTCTTGCACAAACTGCTCGAAAACGTGGCTATTTTAGCTCAATGATATAGGTCGTATAGGGCAGCAGTACGTCTAAAGGCTTGTAATTGTCAAAACCGCCGTTGCTGTTGAGCGTGGGGGCAGAAACGGCCGTTTGCCATAAAACCTCCTGTGCAACACCCTCTGCCAACACCCCACTGTTCAAACACAGGCCATAATTGTCTATTGGCTCCTCGCCCATATTGATCATCACCAGCAGCGTCTGATTTTCTGTGCGGCGCAAGAACGCATACAGCGAGCTAATACCCGTTCTCACCGGCTGCCAATCTCCCACCTGCAACGCCTCACTCCGATCTCGCAGTTGGATCAACGCTCGATAGTGGCTTAAGAGCGAATCCGGATCATCAGTTTGGTCAGCTACGTTAAACGATGCGTAATTTGTTTGCGGGATGTTCCAGGCCGCTTGCGCTGTTGTAAACCCGGCGTTGTTACTGCTATCCCATTGCATAGGTGTCCGTAACCGATCATCCGGTTTACGGCCGGCTTGTCCCACTTCTTCGCCATAATAGAGAAAAGGTAAACCTGGTTCGGTAAGCAGCAAAGAAGCGGCCGTTTTTGCCCGTCCAAAATCGCCCAACAGCAGACTCATCAGCCGCACCTGATCATGGTTGCTAATAAAGGTAGCGTATTGATTAGCCGGGTAGGCCAGAGCAATCTTTTTCTGAGCATTTTCGATAAAAGAGGCTCGTTCACCCTTGGCACTTTGGATAATCGCGTTGGCATTATCAAACTCAAAGGCTACATCAACCTCATCCCCAATGTACTCAACCACTTCAGCCGTGTCAGACCACGCCTCACCCACGGTAAAAGCATCGGGATTGATAGATTTATAAAAATCGTGGAATGCTTCAAACCAGGCATGGGTGGCAGGTGTATTTTCCTGAATGCTGCCGTCCTCAATCAAATGTTTGATGGCATCCAGCCGAAAACCGTCAACTCCCATATCTTCTAGCCAAAAACGAATGACTTTTTGCATTTCTGTCGTGACATCCGGGTTTTCATAATTTAGATCGGGCATCCCCTCCCAAAAAACGCCGTAATAAAAGCCAGTGTTGCTGTGATGCCAAACGGGGCTGCCCCATGGGCTGCTGTATCCAGGCGGGCTATCAGCCCAAATATAGAAATCGCGGTAGGGGCTATCGGGGTTGTTCACCGCATCTTGGAACCAGGGATGTTCAACGCTTGTGTGATTGAGCACCAGGTCAATGATGACCTTGATGTCCCGTTTATGCGCTTCCTCAAGCAGCCGCTGAAAATCTTCTTTGGTGCCATAATCTGGCTCCACATTAAAGTAATCAACCACATCATAACCATGATAGCTGGGCGAAACGGTGATGGGCATAAGCCAAATGCCGGTGATACCGAGGTCATCACTGGTGTTGGGGTTGCCGTCGTTGAGGTAGTCCAGCTTTTCGATGATGCCATTGAAATCACCAATACCGTCGCCATTGCTATCGTAAAAGCTGCGGACAAAGATTTCATAGAAAACGCGATCATTCCACCATGGATAATCACCGCTGTCGGTTAAGGCGGGCACATTGTTGCAGATGGGTGCAAAGGGTGTCGGTGAAGCAACAACGGCCGTTTCTTCCTCGGCAACAACAGTCGGGGTGGGGGAAACGGCCGTTTCTGTTTGCGTTGGCGCAGCGTCGATTGGGGGTGAGGGTGTGGGGAGTGGAGGAGAAACGGCTGTTTCCCCTCCACAGGCAACAACTAATGCCAGTAAAAACGACAAAACAATAAGGTGTCGTTTCATGAATCAACCTCCAAATACAAAAAATGGGCACAATCTAAAAGACTGAACCCATTAATACATTGCTACCACAACTCAGAGTAACTTCGTTAACAAAGGTTTCTAAAGAGGGTTTCATGAACATAACATATCCATTCTAACCTCTTTATCCCATCTCCACACCCTTTAAATCCAACTCACCCGCAAAATGACAAGCCGCATAATGGTCTGGCTTAATCTCGCGCAGCTCTGGTACCTCCGTCTTGCATCTGTCTTGCACATAGCGGCAGCGTGGATGGAACAAACAACCCGGTGGCGGATTACCCGGATCAGCCACATCACCCTCCATAATAATCCGCTGCTTCTTCAGTCGCGGGTTCGGACGCGGCACGGAAGACATCAGAGCCTCTGTATAAGGATGGAGCGGGTGCGAATACAGATCAATAGACTCAGCCATTTCTGCAATACGCCCCACATACATTACCGCCACCCGATCCGAAATATGCTGCACCACGCTCAAATCATGCGCCACAAAAATATAGGCCAGAT
>JAGQGA010000354.1 GCA_020432595.1 Anaerolineales bacterium
ATTGGGAGGCCGAGGTGGTACAGGCGTGCCGCCTCATTCGCCATGGCAATGATTGCCCCAACGACTTGGCCTTGACCGTTACCTTGAGCATCAGTGCCGACCTGCTGCAGCGCAGCAACAGCCGACGGCCGATTTTGCTGATGGCTCCGGCGCTGGAACTACCCACACCGACGCTGGTGGGGATGCCGCTGGACGACGCGGGGTATGAGTTACTGCGGCAGGGGTATGGGGGTCAGGTATTAACGGCCGTTATTGCCCAACTTCTCGACTACACCTGCTGCTTCAAACAACATTTCTTTACCGCCCTCGTTGACCGCCAGCTCAGCCAGCTTGGGGTGCAGCCGTGGCCGCTCACCGCCGCCGAATACGACCAACTGCTGCTTTATCCCCACAGCGTGGATCGGGTAGCTACCGCCTGGCAAAGCGGCCGCATTTTTCCCAGCGATTGGCGCATCGTGTACGCCACCATTGAGTTTTTGCTGACCCAAGTTGTGGATAATGACGACCTGGTAACATGGCAGCAAGCCATCAGCCAACAGGACGACAGCAGCCTGGCGCAGCTTATCAACAGCAACCAGTTGACCACGGTTTGGCGCGACGAGTGGCTCCAGTTTATCTACCAACATTCAGCCTCCGCGCAGGTGGCGCAAGCACTGCCGAGGCAATTGCCTTACCAGTGCAACATCCAAACCGACACCGTGGTACAGGTTTTAGACCTGGCAGAGCAGCAGTGGCAAGAAATTTACCGACTGTCCAGTCCTAACAATGGCTACTTTTTTACCGAAAATCGGCTGTCATTGCTGCCAGACGGGTCAGGGTTTTTGATTGAACAGTGGCAAAATGGTCGCAACGAGGTCACGGGCAATTTGCTTATTGGGCGCAATGGCGCAACGTTTATGCTGCGAACTTTTTCGGTTGAAGTACTGACCGATTATCCTGGCTACTATTTCACCGGTGAACAAGACCCAACCGGGCGCTACATGGTGATTGCAACACGCAAAAACTCGCGGCTGCTGACGCGCCATTTTGTGCTGGATTTACAGCAGTGTGACGGGGAGCAGTGTGAACTGCAAGAACGGCCGTTTTGGTTCACCTGGTCGCCCGATGGCACGCGCACGCTGCTGGCGGGGGCAGAACCACGGTTTGCCCCCGGGGTTGACGTGGTGCTGCGGGATTGGCAACGGCCGTTATGGCTGGGTGATGCCGACGGCGAACCCATGCAGGCAATCAGCACCGGCTCCGAACCGTTTTGGCTCGATAACCAGCGGTATGGCGCCGTGCGCGTTACGGCGGAACGGCAGCTTGAGTTTGCCGTGGTCAATGTAGACACAGGAGTAGATGATCTGGTGGTTACAGCGGCCGAGGTGGCGGCACTGCTGCCCACTCCACCCGACTCCCTCTTTTTGGTGGCCGCCCAGCCGTTTCCCCACGACCCCAACCGCATTTTGCTGGAGCTGCATGAAACGCTGGCCGGTGATGGGCGGACGTATCTCTTCCAGCTTCAGGTGGCGAACAAGGAGCTAAGGCGATTGTACCAGGCCACGCGACCCCTGGTGTATGAGGTGGCGGAAAACGGCCGTTTTCTGACCGTGCGCTGGCGGCAAGGAGCGGCCAACCGGGTATGGCTGGTGGATATTGAGACCGGCGAAGCGACGATGTTGGGGGCGGAAAGGGTGCATTGGGTGGAAAACGGCCGTTGGCTGCTGCGCGAATTCGACACCCACACCCTGCTCACCGACCCGGAAACAGCCCAACAAACCCTCATCATTCCCCCTACCCTAGGCTGTCGCTATCTACCTTAACAAAATCCAACAGTTTGCCCGAACGCTTGCCACTTCCAGCAGAATTTCATATCCTTTCCCAGTGGAATACAAATGGGTCAGGGATGCCAGACCCAATTGGGAAAAGGTCAGCTTTGTAATGGAAACCGAACACACTCATACCATCCTCGTTGTAGACGACAACCCAACCAACCTTCGGGTCATGGTAGACTTTTTGCACTCACATGGGTTTCGCGCCCTCACGGCTCGCAGCGGCAGCAGTGCCCTGGAACGTGCCTATCATGGCAAGCCAGACCTCATTTTGCTAGATGTGCAAATGCCGGAAATGGACGGCTTAGAAACCTGCCAACAACTCAAGGCATCGCCAAACACCCAATCCATCCCCGTCATTTTTATGACCGCCATGACCGATCTCAACTACAAGATTGAAGCGTTCAGTTTGGGGGCAGTGGATTATATTGTTAAACCGTTCCAATTTGAGGAGGTGCTGGCACGGGTCAACACGCATCTGCAAATCCATACCCTAACCCATCATTTAGAAAGGATGGTGACAACACGCACGGCAGAGCTGGCTGAATCGCTGCAGCGAGAGCAACAGTTGGCGCAGGATTTGGAGAACGCGCTGCACAAAGAACGCGAGTTAGGGCAGCTTAAGTCACAAATTCTGCGCGTTGTTTCCCACGAATTCCGCACCCCCCTTTCGGTCATCAGCCAGTCATCCTCTATCTTGGAAAACTTCTACCCGCGTTTAACCGATGAGAAACGCCAGCGCAACTTTGTCCGCATCAAAGAAGCAGTGTTCGCCATTGACAAGCTGCTGGCCGATGTCTCGCTCATCAATTTGAACGAGTCAAGGGAATTGGAAGTAAGCCACACTGCGCATGAGTGGGCAACATTGTGGAGCGATTTGCAGCGGCATTTGTTAATGAAGCTGCCCCAGGCAACCAGAATTCAATTTGACTCCGCCATCGGGCCGCTAGAATTGGTTACGGATGTCATGATGCTAAAGCACATTGTCCTACAGTTAGCAGCCAATGCGCTACATTATTCTGAAGCCTCTGTGGTCGTGCGCTGCTATCAGGCAGAAGATTGGGTGGTAATTGACGTGACTGATCGCGGTATTGGGGTTCCAACAGCCGATCAGGAACAAATGTTTGAGCTATTTTTCCGGGGAAGCAACATAGGCGGGCGGCGGGGTCTTGGCGTTGGCTTATATCTTGCTTCGAGTTTGGCAGCCTTGCTTAACGGCAGCATTGAGGTGAAAAGCGAACAAGACCGGGGCAGCACGTTTATGCTGCGCATTCCGATTGCACCATGAGTAAACAGTTTGAATGGGTTACAGAAGAAGAAATCGGTTGGGATGTTCCTGGCCCACCTCCACCGGAAAAACGGCCGTTTTTCCCCCCTAGACATCTCCTCATCCTCATCACCCTCCTACTAACTGCTGCTGGCGTAGGCTACTGGCAATTGCAGCAGCGTGCCGCCACCGTCGCCGCCGCCATTGAACAAGACGTTATCTCCAGCCACACCATCTTGCAGCAAGCCGCCGCCAGCGGCGACAGTGAGCTGCTTGTCACCATTCTATCTGGCAGGGACGACCGCTGGGCAGACCAACAGCAAGCGTTAACCAGCCGCTACCTGCTCACTGACCGTTGGCCGCTGGGTCTTTATGCCAGCGGCAGTGGTGAGGTACTTGATGTCACCCTCTCACCTGACCTAACTGAGGTAGAAGTCGTAACGGCCGTTCCCTTTGCTGTCGGCTGGGAACAAGAGATCGTAAACGACCCCACCGCCCCCCAAGTAACGCTGCAACAAACGGCCGTTTATCGTCAGGGTGAAATTCGCTGGCTGCTGGTCGCCCCCACGCCGGAATTTTGGGGCGAGATGCAGACGGAAAACGGCCGTTTTCTCACCCTCACCTACCCCCAACGTGATGAAACGTGGGCCAAACGGCTGCTAACCGACTTCGACCAACAGTTAGCCGACCTGTGCCAAACCCAGCCCGACTACCCGTGTCCGCTGCCCCTCCACATGGCTGTTCGCTTCGACACCAGCCCAGCCGCTTTGGATGTGCTGCTGTTGAGCAGCAGCGGCAGTGAACTACGGCTGCCCACACCTACGCTTGTTGGCCTACCGACCAATGAAGCCGCCTACGACGCGCTGCTGCAAGGGTATCTCAGCCACTTAATGGCTGGCGCATTCACCCAGCTTGCCGGTTGGCGCTGCTGCGACCAATTCCCCCTGCTTCACCGCGCCCTGCTCGACCGGCAGTTGGCCGATTTAGGGCTGCGCCCCTGGCCGCTCCAGCCGCAGCATTACCAGCAAATGTTCCGCCAGCCGGTGGCTGGGCTGGGCGGGCTGGGTCGTTTTTGGTCCATGCCCCAACCGCTGCCCAGCGAACCCTACACCCTGTGGCCGCTGGACAATCACGAAATGCAGCAAAGCTATGCTCTGCTCGACTATTTGCAAACGGTGCAGCCCAATATTTCCTGGGCAGAGGCGCATAAACGGCTGGCAACGGCCAGCGAATACCGCACCTGGCTGCAAAAATATGTGCCGGTGGGGGGCGGACGCGGCGGTGGCGGTGTCGTAGGAGAACAGGGTTGGCTGGAATTTATGCAAAAACAGGTAGAAACGGCCGTTGACGCATCGCTTGTGCCCAACCAGCAAATTCAGCTTATGTGCAGCAATGGCGTGGGTCGGCCGGCCAACCTCGTCCGCTATGACCCTGCCACCGACCAGTGGCGCACCGAACTCACCGACCGGGGCTTTCTGTTCATGTCCCCCCTGCCTGATGACAGCGGCGTACTGCTGCAAGAACGCCAAACCCAGCGTAGCCAATCGTGGGGCATCGTTTGGCGCGACGGGCGCGAAATCCCGGTGCAGCAGCCCGAACTGCACGACGGCCTCTTCCGTGTAGACCCGCTAGGCAGCGACTTAGTGCTCTACGGCTTTGACTTTAGCAACCGTACCAACTCCTACAGCCACCTGCAAACAGGCAGCTGCCAGGGATCAAGTTGCTCTCTGCAAACCTACACCGACCTCGCCGTTTGGTCGCCTGACGGACAAAAGGTGCTGTTACAAAAAGACGACCAATATCTCTTTCTCAAACGCAGCCCCGATGCACCTGAATTTTTTATCAGCAAGGGCTACGCTCCGTTTTGGCTAAACAACCTAACCTATGGCTTTGCCATCCAAGCCGCCAACAGCGACGGCAGCAGCACCGAGAACATTTTTGTGATGCGGATGCCGCAGGAAATATGGCTGTGGCTGACAACCGCCCGACTACTGCCAGCACTGCCGCCAGAGGCACGGCTGCGACCGCTCAAAATTCAGGATATGGCGGCCAACCCCCATAATCCCGAGGAAATTTTGGTGGCACTGGTGTATGCCGACGAAGAGCGTGAAGGGGCTTTTGTCGTCGCATATGACCGCATCTTGCAAACCAGCCGTCTGTTGCTAACGCTGCCGTATAAGATTACCCCCACCCGCCCGCTGCAATTTTCACCAAACGGCCGTTTTCTCACCATCCAAAGCTTTGCCCAAGCCGATGCTACCTGGACACTCGATTTTTACGACCTCACCACTGACGAGCCATTCCGTCTCACTTCTGATTTTGTCTTCACGCTCCCTGGCTACGACTGGTCGGCTGACGAACAATGGCTACTGCGCGTGGGTGATGGCTACCTTCACCTTTATTCCCCAGGCCAAAATCTGGATCGGCTGGTGGTATACCCCAATTTCCCCCGCTGCAACTTTGCGGCGTGGGTTAATAGTCACTGAATCATCATTTTAGGTATCGTCTAAAGACCGTATACTAGTGGCATGGCAAAATTTGAGTGGCAAACCGAAGAAGATATTGTTTGGGATGAACTCCCGCCAGCCCCACCAGAACCACCAGCACGGCGGCGGCACTGGTGGTTGCTTGTGGGGCTGGCAGCTCTGCTGCTGGCAGCCGGTTTTGTCATATACCGACAGGTGCAGCAGCGGATTGAGACGGCAACGCAAACAGTACAAGCTGATGTGCTATCGAGCCATAACCTAATGCTGCGGGCGGCGAGCGAGCAAGACGAGGAGCTATTTACGTCGCTGCTTTCGGGACGGGATATGCAATGGGTGGCAGGGGAAACGGCACTGTTTAAGCAGGCAATGCTGCTTGACCGCGCACCGTTTGGTCTGGAGGCGATTCCGTTTACGCCACAAACGGCCGTTGATGCCGCCACCACCCCCGACGAAATCCCCTCTGATGCCGCCCGGATCACCCTCTCGCCCGACCTCACCGAGGCCGAAATCACCATCATGCAGCCGTATTTGTCGGTAAACAAGACGGAGGGAACGGTG
>JAGQGA010000355.1 GCA_020432595.1 Anaerolineales bacterium
CAAGGCCCAAGCTGCCACTGCGCCAGCGCATTGCCCGGCAGCGTAAAAATCACCGTCACCGCCGCCAGCAAAAACGGCCCCACAATTAATGACCGCTTCAGCAGCCAGCCCAGCCCAATTTGCGCCGCCCCCGACACAAACAACAGCAGCGCCCACGCCGCCAAAAACGCCAGCCACGCCCCATCCGGCAGCAGCGCATTGGCAACAATAAACAGCACCGTTACCACCACCTTCACCCGGGGATCAAGCTGATGGATTGCGCTTTGCCGACTTTCGTAGCGATCAAAGGTGTTGACGTGCATTATTACTCACTTGGTTTCCGCAAGTTACGAGTCAGGGTATACATCAAACCCGCCACCACCAATACGCCAATAATGCCAGCCGCAATGGTTGAAGCACTCCCATCTCCCAAAAACGGAATGGTATAATCGGGCAGCAGTTGGAAAGGTGCATTCTGAGCAGTGTTTAAAAAGCCAGCCTGCTCTGCTACACGTTCTAGCCCATCGGGAGAAGCTGAGGCCAAGGGAGAAAAAATTGCCACCAAGATGGCAACGACAATGCCACCGGCAATCCAACGATTACTCGTCTGCATTTCTTCCTCCCGGTTGAGTAGCTGAGGTCGCGTTTGGCGAATAAAAGCCAACGTTGCCACGGTAATGAGTGCTTCGCCAATGCCTATCAATGCGTGAACACCAAGCATGGCAGGAACAGCGATGGCAAGGGATGTGGTTCCGCTAAAGCTAAGCAGCAGTACCACCACCAGTGCTGCCATCATGATGGCAACCCACGCCCCTACGCCAGCCGAAGCCAGTTGCATGCGGCCACCCCGCTTTTGCCAAAATTGGTAAATGGCATAACCGGCGTAGCCAGGCACGATGCCCATGCCAATGAGGTTGGCTCCCATGACCACTAATCCTCCGTCTTGAAACAGCAGTGCTTGCAAAATGATGACGGCTGCCATTGCCAGCAGCCCCAGCGATGGCCCCAGCACAATAAAAGCCAGTGTGGCACCAATCAGATGACCGGAAGTGCCACCCGCTACGGGGAAGTTGATCATTTGCCCGGCAAAGATAAAAGCGGCCATGATTCCCGCCAAGGGTATCAACCGTTCATCAAATGCTTCTTGAGCATTGCGGATGGCGAGGGCAAGAAAAACGGCCGTTATTCCCCAGCAAATTAGCGAAATAGCGAGGCTCAAAAAGCCATCGGGAATATGCATCAGTTGTGCCGCTGCCGGCAGTAGCATCACATTCATCACTCAATATCTCCTTGCGTGTAGCATAAACGTTCGCTACATTGACTTGTCCCAACAATGAGCACACACACCATAAATTGCCAAATGGTTGAAGTCAGCCTTAAACCCGTGCTCAGCCAGCAAATGGGCGGCCAAATCCTCAAAATGGGCATCGTCCAGCACCGTTACCTGTTCGCAGTGGCGGCAGATGAGGTGATGGTGCGGCGTGTCAGGCGCAAATTCATAGACAACACGTCCCCCGATATCTGAGCGCGTCACCAGATTTAGGCCACAGAAAAAGTCTAACACTCGGTAGATTGTGGCCTGGTTGAGTGTTGGCATCTCTTTTTGAGCAATCTGATAAATGTCAGTTGCTGTTGTATGCCCATCCTGCTTAGCAAGCGCGTTCAAAATAAAACGCCGCTGCGGCGTAACGCGAAAACCAAGCTCACGGATATGGGTGAGATCGGGAATTTTGTTGTTCATGGTTTGCTATTGCGGTTTTATGCTATTGCAAAAATTTGCAACAAATCTGTTGTGGGAAAAAGTTTAGCACGCTTTTAACAGCGTACCAGGGGCAATTTATTAAGTTTTCAGGAATGGAGAATACCAGTAAGCGGGGTAGGCGAGACATGCCTCGCCTCTACATTATTGCTGCTTCACTTGGCGCATGACCAGCCAGGCCAGAGCCATAAACAGCACGCCGAACAGCCACAGCCAGCGGTATTCGTCGTTAAGCAAATCCACTAGCCCACCGCCCAGCGTTGGCCCCAGCACGGCTGCCAGTTGAGAGGAAAAGTAATAAAGCCCGGTATAGGCACCAATGCGGCTTTCATCGCCGTAGTCGTAGACAAGCGGCAAGCTATTGACGTTGACAAAGGCCCAGAAGATGCCGCTGAGAACAAGAATGGCGACAAAGGTGGCGGTGTTTTGGATGATGAGATAGCCGAGGGCGAAGAGGATGGTGAGGCCAATGAGGCCGATTTGGATGGTTTGGCGCCGGCCGATTTTGCTGCCCAAAAGACCTGCGGGAACGGCCGTTAAAATAAACGCAATCGTGATTGACCCCGCATAAATCGAAGCCGTGCCGGGGGACAGCCCCAGGGAAAAGACGGCAAACGATGACAGCCCCGCTTCTAGCGCGTTAAACGCCATAAACCAAAAAAGAATGCCCAGCAGCACGAACAGCCCGCTTTTGTTAGAGCTTTGCCAAACGTCGCGCAGGTTTGCCAGTATACCGGCATCTTCGGCAGGGATGTCAACGGCAAGTTGGCGCGGTTCGCGCACCGCCAGCACCGCCACCACCGCCGCCGCCAGTAGCACCACCGCCCCACCGACAAACGGCGCTACCCGACCATATGTATTAAACAAGTAGCCGCCGCCAAAAAAGGCCAGCAGCCCACCAATCCCACCCATCAGGTTGATAATGCCGTTGGCCTTGCTGCGGTCATTGGGCTGGAAGAGATCGCCCAGCCAGGCGACGGTGGGGGAGCGAAACAGGGCCATGCCGATGTTGGTGATGAGGATGTAGACGGCAATAGCAACGGCCGTTTGTGCCAGCGGAATCAGCACAAAACCCACCAGCGCAATTGGCACCCCCAGCAAAAGCCACCCCTTGCGCCGCCCAAAACGGTTCCACGTTCGGTCGCTGCGCGCCCCCACCCACGGCTGCACAAAGACATTGATCAGGTTGTCCCAGGTCATGATAAACAGCGCCAGCGACGGAGCCAGCCCAAACCCAGCCACATCCGTCCTGCCAACAAAGGCAGGGTTCCCTGCCTGCAAAAAAATGGGGATAAACTGGTTAAAAATGGGCCAGACGATGCTGATACCTAAAAAGCCAAAGCCGACGATTAAGGTTTTGGGGTAGTTGAACGTTTTGTCCTGCCAGTTTAGACGCATGGTACTTACCTGTTGGCAATGGTTGCTAGTGGCTGGTGGCTTGTACTAGCCACCAGCAACCAGCAACTATCTTCCTTTACGGACGATTTTGCAGCTTGCGCCGTAGCTCTTCTATTTCAAGGTCTTTACGCGCCACTTCTTTTTGGGCGTTGACAAGCTGGATTTGGTGTAATGCGGCGGCACGCCGGTCTTCACGGTAGGCGAAGAAGGTGGTGAAGACAAAGCCGAGGCCGGAAATAACGGCCGTTATCACTGACAACACCGTCCCTAAATCAACCCCTGGCTCCTCTTCAATCACTGCTCCTCCCTCGCCGTTGATATTTGACCCATCACCTGGCTCGGTTGCCTGGTTTAGCCCCTTGGGTAGCACAAAAATGAGCAGCGAAAAGAGCGACGCCAAAAACAGCGTACCAAAAAAGAGCATACGAATCGTGTAATTGCGGGACATAAAGGTGCTTCTCCTTGCGAATTCACCCTGTCAAGTATAGCATAAGAACCCATGATGCTAACAAACCAGGGGCAGCGTATTGCCATTATTGACCTCGGCTCGAATACGGCGCGGATGGTCATCATGCACGCCCTGCCCGGCTTTGCCTATCGGCTGGAAGATGAGATTCGAGAGGTGGTGCGGCTGCGCGAGGGAATGACGGAAGCCGGGCTAAGCGAGGAGGCGATGGCGCGGGCACTTTCGACGCTGCGCCTCTTCAAACGGTTTTGTGACAGTTGGCATGTAGACCATATTTTGCCCACGGCCACCAGTGCCGTGCGCGAAGCGGCCAACGGCCGTTATTTTCTCCAGCAAGTGCAAAACGAAATCGGCCTTTTATTGCGGCTGCTGTCTGGTGAAGAGGAAGCGTATTACGCCACGCTGGGGGTTCTCAACGAGCAGCCGCTGGCAAATGGCTTTGTGCTGGATATTGGCGGCGGTAGTGCCCAAGTGGCTGAAGTTGAAAACCACCGCTTTCAACGTGGTCATGCCTTTACCCTGGGAGCGTTGGCGCTCACCCTGCGCTTTATTCGCCACGACCCGGTGACAGAGGCTGAAGTAACGGCCGTTCAGCGTGAAATCAACCGCCAACTCGACACCATCGAATGGATTAAGCCCCAGCCCAAAGCCCTGCTTGTGGGGTTGGGCGGCACCATTCGTAATCTGGCGCAAATAACTGCCGCCCGGCAAGCGTATCCGCTTAACACCCTCCACGGTTTTCGCCTGAGCCGGAGTGAGGTGGAAAAAAGCGTGCAATTGCTGCGCGAACGGCCGTTGCGCGAACGGCAAAAGCTCCGTGGCCTCAGCAGTGACCGCTCCGACATCATCCTCGCTGGAGCCTTGGTGCTGCAAGCCGTCATGAGCCGCTTCCAAATCGAAACCATCGTTACGTCACGCAATGGATTGCGCGAGGGGGTTTTTCTGGAGCATTTTTGGCACCACCTTGAGTATCCCGTCATGGCCGATGTCCGCCGTTTTAGCGTACTCAATTTGGCACGCATCTATAACTATCAAAAAGCCCACGTCAACCACGTCCGCTATCTGGCCGGGCGGTTGTTTGACCAACTGGCCCCGCTGCACAAATACGGCGCAGCGGAGCGAGAGCTACTCGATGCTGCCGCCCTGCTCCACGACCTGGGCACAGTCATCAGCTACAACGACCACCACAAACATTCACAAATGCTCATCATCAACAGCGGCCTGCCGGGGTTTACGCCACGTGAACAGGCACTGGTTGCCCTGCTCACACGCTATCATCGCAAAGGCACGCCCAGCGTGGCCGGATTTACCAGCCTGCTCCAACGCCGTGACAAAGAGTTGCTGCTGCGATTGGCAGCCCTGTTGCGGCTGGCCGAATTTTTGGAGCGGGGGCGCACGGCGGCGGTGGATGATGTAACGGCCGTTTGGGACAAGCACACCCTGCGCCTCACGCTTATTGCCGACCATTACCCCGCCGTAGAATTATGGGAAGCCGAACGCAACGCCGCCGATTTGGTGGCGCAAGCCTTTAACCGTACCGTCATTTTGCAAAGTACCGCTGCGCCTGATAGCTGGCTCAACTAATTTCGGTTTTTATGCCGACTATTGTCCTGAAGCGTCTGATGATTTGGGGAAAACGGCCGTTTAATTCCTTTCAGCTATCTTGACACCACCTCAATAAAAGGCATATACTTGCACATATACTTGTCACAAGGAGAAAGCATATGGCGCAAATTACTATTTACCTTGAACCCGATCTGGAAGCCAGAATGCGAGCAGCCGCCCAGTCCATGAATCTGTCCCAAAGCAAGTGGGTGGCGAACATTATTCGGGAAAAGTTGCAAAATGAATGGCCGCCCACGGTATTTGCTTTGGCAGGGGCGTGGGCAGATTTGCCAGATGTAGAAGAGATTAGAGCCACAATGGGTTCTGACGCGGAAAGGGAGCCATTTTGATGTTTGTTTTAGACACCAACACGCTCATCTACTTTTTCAAGGGACAGGGGCGCGTTGCAGAAAATCTATGGCAACAATTGCCGCAAGATATTGGCATTCCGACCATTGTTCTGTTTGAGCTGCACGTAGGGATTGGCAAATCATCAGCACCAGAAAAAAGATTGGGGCAGTTAAATGAGATGCTTTCGGTCGTCAATGTTTTGCCTTTTAATCAGGCTGAAGCCAATATAGCCGCACAAATTCGGGTTGCTCTGAAGCGTAAGGGGGAGATGATTGGCCCTTATGACATTTTAATTGCGGCTACTGCTCTGACCAACCGAAGTATACTGGTGACTCGCAACACCCGTGAATTTAGTTGCGTAGAAAATTTGTCGCTTGTGGATTGGTTTTGACTATTGGAAGCAACGGCCGTTTCCTTCCAAAGCGATCTGCTAGTGATAACCCTAAACGACGGCCGTTTAATCTCCATCCCCTTCCACACCATCCCCTGGCTCCACTGGCTTGCCAACGCCACCCCCGCCCAGCGCAACAACTGGCACATT
>JAGQGA010000356.1 GCA_020432595.1 Anaerolineales bacterium
AAAGCTCAATTGGCTACGCACCACGTACCACGCACCACGTGAAAAGTAAGTCAACCCCCTGAATTCCCAAAGAGCCATAAGTCAATGTGGTGAACCGTTAGGAGAAGTTGCATAACACAAACCCAAAATCTTTTTCTTTATGTCAACAGCAGTATGAAAACAGAACTCTTCAACTACACTTTGCCACCAGAGCTAATTGCCCAAACGCCCGCCTCCCCGCGTGATGCGTCACGGCTGCTGGTGGTGGATAGACAAAGCGATCAGGTTGTTCATCGCACCTTTGCCGATCTGGGCGACTATTTGCGACCGGGCGACATGTTGGTGGGCAACAACAGCCGGGTGATGGCGGCGCGGCTGTTTGGGCAAAAGGCCACGGGAGGCAAGGCAGAAATTTTGCTGCTAGAGAAGCAGACAAACGGCCGTTGGCACGCTCTGGTCGGCGGCAAAAAAATGCGCGAAGGCACAACCATCACCCTCTACGACGCGGCTGGGGCGGCGAGTGAGTGGGTAGGGACCATAACGGCCGTTTTTCCCGGCCCCCTGCGCGAAATTGAATTCAACCACCCGCTTGACGACGACCTCGACAGCCTCGGCCACGTGCCGCTGCCTCCCTACATCCAGCAGCCGTTGGCCGACAGTGAGCGATACCAAACCGTCTACAGCCGCCCCACCGGCTCCGCCGCCGCCCCCACCGCCGGGCTGCATTTCACCGGTGACCTGCTGCTGGTGCTGCGCGAAAAGGGGGTGCTGTTTGAAACGGTCACGCTCCATGTGGGGCTAGACACCTTCAAGCCGGTGGAGACGCAACACGTAGCCGACCATCCCATTCACAGCGAATGGGCCACGGTGTCGCCAGAAACGGCCAAGCGGATTAACGAGGCAAAGTTAGCGGGGGGGCGGCTGATTGCCATTGGCACAACGGCCGTTCGCACGCTGGAAACCGCCGCTTTGCGCTCCGCCGGGATCAGCGGCAGCCTACGGCACATGAGCCAAAGCGATGCCAGCGGCGAAACAAGCAATTTTTGCCCGTGGAAACCGGTGGCGGCGTTTGCCGGGCCAACCGATTTGTTTATTTATCCGGGGTACAAATTCCGGGCGGTGGACGCGATGATCACCAATTTTCACCTGCCGCAGTCAAGTTTGCTTATTTTTTATGCTGGTGGGGGCGTTTATGGGGCGGGAGAAGATGTTGGGGGTGTATGAAACGGCCGTTCAGGAACAATACCGCTTCTATTCGTTTGGGGACGCGATGTTGATTTTTTGAAAACTCACGCAAAGTCGCAAAGTCGCAAAGATTTTTTCCTTCGCGGCTTTGCGGCTTTGCGTGAAACTATCTTTTACGGCCGTTTAATAATCGGCAGATAAATCATCACCGCACCATTGCCGTCTTTGAGGGTAATGGGCAGTTCGTCAGCGGCCAGCAGCAGATTGATGGGGTTGGAGAAGACCAGGGTGAAGGTTTCATCCCCTTCCGCTACGTCATCTGCCAACAATTCCACTTCAATCGTTTTGCTAGTTTGCCCAGGGGCAAAGGTGATTTTGCCCGTCTTGGCAACATAGTCTGAGCCAGCTTTGGCGGTACCGTCTACGGTGGCGTATTCGACGGTGGCGTTCATGGTAAACGGCTCGTCGAGCGTCAAGGTAATACGCACCTTGCCATTGCCCTCGGCTACGCTGTAGCTGAGGCTGTCTGTGTGGAGCATCGGCACTTCGTTGTCGAGCAGGTTGATGGTGGTGGTGCCAATGTCGCCAATGGTCACGTTTTCGGGGCTGCTGAGGGCAATAACGGCCGTTTCCAACCCCTCCACCAGCGCATCATCAAACACACCCACTTCCACCGTCTTGCTCGTTTCACCGGGGTCAAAGGTCAGCTTTTTATCCACGGCGGCATAATCGCCACCGGCCGAGGCTGAACCGCCGTTGGATTTATAGCGCACCGACACCGTTTGGCCGGAAGGGGCACTGAGGGAGATGGTCAGCACGGCCGGCCCCTGGTTTTCCTGCACCGGGTAGATCTCCTGGTCAAAGGAAACCGTCGGCTCGGCATCATTGTCCACAATCCGCACCTGGGCATCGCTGTTGCTGCCCACGCGGGCGTTGACAAAGTTGCTGATCGTCAGGGCAAGGGTCTCATCCGCTTCGTCCATCTCGTCATCCAGCACGGAAATGGCAATTTCGCCACTGGTTTCGCCGGGGGCAAAGGTCAGCGTGCCGGTGATGGTTTCGTAGTCGTCGCCAGCAACGGCCGTTTCTGCCGCCGTGGCAAACTCAACCGACACCTCACGACCCGAAGGCTGCCCCAGTGTCACCGTCACCACGGCCTCGCCAGCATCCTCATCCACATCAATCACCTCACCGCTGATTTGCACGGTGGGCATTTCATCGTTATCCAGTACCGTCAGCGTGGCTTCGGCTGGGCTGCCCAGGGTAGCCTCTGCTCCCACCACGTTGCTCAGAACCAGGCTGATGGTTTCGTCATCCTCGTCCAGGGCATCGTCGGTAATCGGCACGGTGATGATCTTACTGCCTTCGCCACTAGCAAAGGTCAGGGTGCCGGCAGCAACGGCGGTGTAATCTTCGCCAGCAACGGCCGTTCCGTCATTCACCGCATAATCCACCGAAATGGGCAGCGTAGAGAGCGCCGACAACAGCACCTCGACCTCGGCGCTGCCGCCATCTTCAGCAATAGTGATCGAGTCGCTGTTAAAGGCCACCGTAGGCGGTGCTTCGTCGTCCACAATGGTCAACGCGCCGCTGGCGGGTGTGCCCAGGGTGGCGTTGGCAGGGGTGGAAAGTACCAGCCCGACAAATTCATCTTCTTCAAAGAGCGCATCGTTGACCACTTCCACCGTAAAGGTTTGGCTGATGGTGCCGGAGGCAAAGGTGAGGGTGGTGAGCGGAATGGCAGTGTAGTCGTCGGGAGAAACGGCCGTTCCGTCTGCCGTCGCATATTGCACCGTTACTTCCCGCCCCGAAGCCGCGCTCAACTGTACCGTAATCGTCGCCTCGCCGTCGGCTTCGTTCAGGCTATAGGCCGCACTGCTCAACTGCACGGCGGGCAGGTCGTCGTCATCGGCGATGTTGAGGGTGCTGGTGGCAGCGCCCAGCGTGGCATCCCCGGTGGGGTTGCTCAGGGTCAGTTGCACCGTCTCCACGTCTTCCTCATCCAACGCATCATTGTTGATCGGCACGGTAATGGTTTTTTCAATTTCGCCAGCGTTAAAGGTCAGGGTGCCGCTTTGGCTGGTGTAGTCGTCGGGAGAAACGGCCGTTCCGTCACTGGTGGCATAATCTACCGACACCACCGTGTTGGTTGCCAGCATCCGCTTCACGGTAATTGTGGCTGTTCCCGCCGCTTCGGTGGCATCAACCGTCGCGCTGGCAAATTCCACCACCGACGATTTGTTCGGGTCGGGGCATATGCCAGAGCCGTTTAGCTCAATGCAGTTATGGTAATATTTGCTGCTGCTGCTCGCCATCACCACAATCCCCGAACTAATATTTACCGTTTGCTTGGTTGTCGTCACATTATTAACCGCCGAACTATAGTCAATAAAGACGGTACCGCTGCCAGCCGGAAAGTTCAGGGTGTCGTAGCTTGCCTTTTTGTAGAGGGCATTACCGCCGCCCGTGTCAGTGACAAACACATAGATTTCACGGTGGGTCGAGTCTAACACGACTGATGGGCGTGTTTTATAGGGTTGGGCATTGCGCGAGAAGGCAACGGCCGATTTCCAATTGCTGGCCTGGGCACAGTTGCCCGTGGTGCAAGCCAGCACAATAATTTGTGGCTCATCGGGGTTCACATAGGAACCTTTGACCGCCGCAAAAACATTGCCAGCCGGGTCAGCATTAAGCGAACGCAGGCTGATGTGGTCATCGGCCGACAAAGCATAGGCAATCACCTCTGTCCAGGCCGCATCACCCGCCCCGTCCTGATGCACCGCAAAGTGCATTTGCATGTCGCCCTGGTTGCTCCACATCACCCCGACATGGCCGCTGTAGGCCACAACAGCCGAAATGTCTACCGACAATAGCCCGGTTGACCCAGCTACAGGCAGCAAGTAAGGTGTTATCCAACTATCATCTGCCCCATCGCTATGGGCAACATACACTTTGTTACCCTGGGTATAGGTAATCCACAGCGTGTCGGTGCTATCTTTATCAATAACCACCACCCGCGCCTTATCGGAACTAAGCTGTACCGGAAAGCCGCTACTAAGGGTGTAGGTACCATTGCTATAGGTATAGCGATACAGGCGAATCGGGTCGGAAGTAGAGGAAGAGGCAACATACAGGTAGGTACCGTCCCACAGCACATCGGCCTTTGTTTTGGGGCGGTTGTCTAGCTGAACGCCTGTGTCATTCCATTGCTGTGTGGCCCAATCAAGCTGGTAGATGTGGTAGCTGGCTGAGGTTTTGTCCAACATGCTGGCCCACCAACTGCCATCGTGGAACCACAGCTTGCTTTGCGCCATTTCGGATGTTGGTTCGGTTACGCCCGAAAGTTTATAATCAAGCCCTTCATAACCAACGTTGGCTAAAGCAGAAACGGCCGTTGGTGCGCCAAACCCTGAGGGCAAGCCAGCGCCAACCAATACAGCACCTGCTAAAAGAAAAAAGACAAAGCGAAAAAATTTCGTAAGAGAAAAGTTCGGTGTTTTCATAAAAGACTCCCACACAAATCGTTATTTGCCTAGGTAGATGGATCCCCCCACCATAAGCGTGTCAAAGATATTTGCCCAACGCTATTTCCACTACAGAGCCATCTCTAAAACCACCATGTCGTAAACCGGCACAGGCTTAGCACGCTGTCTGCGGCAGAAACTTTTTGTTAGGAACACAAGATTGTGAGCTGCTGTCCCTTGGACAGCAACCCACAGTTTGTTTGGCTGGCAGCGCACGGCATTGCACCAGCCAAACGTTTTGTCCAATTATTTACGCATGATAATCGGCAAGGACACGCGGAAGCTGTCGTTGTCGATAATGGTCATGACGGCAGAACTGGGTGAACCCAGGGTTGCCCCTCCGGTGGGGTTGCTCAACGTCACTGTCAGGGTTTCGTTGCCTTCCTCCCACGGATCATCAAGAATGGTTAAGGTGACATTCTTGCTGGTTTGGCCGGGGCTGAAAGTCAGCGTGCCTGAACTGGCAGCCAGGAAGTCGGTGCCCATGGTTGCCGTGTTGCCCACAATGGTGTAGTTCACGGTGACGGTGCTGGCTGCTGCCTGCGACAAGCGCACCTCCATGGCCGTGGAGTTGGCTGTTTCGGGGCGGCTGTACTGGCTGGCGCTAAACTGAACCGTGACGCTGGGTGCAGCATCGTTATCCAGAATTTCAACCGTCGTTTCGTTAAAGAAGTCGAGGTTGGCATTCGAGGGATTGCTTAAAAGCAGCTTCATGGTTTCGGTTGGTTCCAGCAGGCCGTCATCCACCAGGACAATGGCGATGGTCTTCATTGTCTCGCCAGCGGCAAAGGAGAGCTTGCCAGATGACGGGGTGGCGATGTAGTCGGCCGGAGTGGTGGCTGTTCCTGGCGTGGTTACATAATCTACCAGCACCGGGAAGCCTGAGGCATTGCTCAACTCGACTTCAACGTTGACCACGCCAGCACCTTCGCTGATTTCGTAGGTGGGCCGATGGAAGCGGACAATGGGGGCTTCGTCGTCATCGAGAATGGTAAGAACGGCCGTTGTGCTGGCACCCGTTGCCGCCCCATCCACATTACTCAGCGTCAAATTCACCGTCTCATCCGCTTCATCCATAGTGTCATTCCGCACCGGAATCACAATGTTCTTGGTCAGCTCCCCAGCCGCAAACGTGACCGTCCCAGAGGTGGTTGTGTAATCGTCGCCCGCCGTTGCCGTGCCGTTGCTGGTAGCATAGTTCAGCGTGATCGGCCGGCCGGAAGCCGTGTCCAAAGCAATACTCACCGTCGCAATGCCACTATCCTCTGCCACGCTGTAGTTACTTTGGGCAAATCCCACCGTGGCTGGACTATCATCATCCACAATGGTAATTGTCGCCGCGCTTGGAGAGGTCAGCGTTGCATTCACCGGGCTTGACAGCACAAAGTTGATCGTCTCATTCA
>JAGQGA010000357.1:0-1902 GCA_020432595.1 Anaerolineales bacterium
TGGTAGTCGGTGCCGCCGATGGCGGTGATGCGGTGGCCGTCGTTGAGCCAGCGTGTCCACATGGCGATGGCGTTGGGGTTTTCCTGGGCGTTGTCGGGCCAGGTAGGGTCGTTGATGATTTCAACGGCCGTTAACAGCGACAGCGGCGTCTCATCGGGTTGCCACGCCCACGGTACCAGCAGCGGGTGGTTGATAGAATTGAGATAGCCATGTTCGGCGGTGATTCGGACGAGGTCGGTGAGGGAACGGCCGTTTGTCTCCACCACCCAATCATCCTTCATGTCACAAATCCCATCCATCCACGCTTCCCAGCCGCGCACGCCAAAAAGGTTGTAATGCCCTTCATTCAGGGTAACTTCGCAGCCGGGTATGATGAGCAAAGACGGCCGTTTTTCCAGCCGCGTGATCGCCTCAATGTTGTTGTGGTCGGTAAACGAGACAAAATCCATCCCCGCCGCTTCCGCCACCGCCACCAACTCGTCAGGCGAATGGTAGCCGTCGGGCGACAAATTCGTATGAGCATGGAAGTCACCACCATACCAACCCGCTTCATTTTTTATAACCGTATCAAAAGCTAAAGGTTTCATGAAATATTGCGTACCAGTGGGATTTTAGTCTGTTCTGCTGCCGCCATCAGTTTGTGATCGAGGGTTGCCAGGGGCAAGCCCTTTTGCATTGCCAGATAAAGATAGGAGGCATCATAGCTAGAAAGATTGTTTGCTCGGCCTATTGCCAGCAATTTTTCCATGTGGTCATGGTGCCATCCCGGCTCTATGTAAATGGGTAGCAGCGACAACAACGTAATAAACCGGATACTGTCTGCCTGAGTTAATCGTTGCCGCCTTTCAGCAACCAGCAGCACATTGACGACTTCCAAAGGCCAGATAACAGGAACGATAGCAGCCGTTGTTGCTAACCGCTCCAGTATGGCATCAGTATACGATGTGGTTTCATCTTCAAATGCCCAGGCCATGACAACAGAATTGTCAATCACAAAGCTGGCATCCATTAGCGTCTACCTTCTTCTATCATGTTGCGGATGGCGAGGCCACTGAGCTTTTTTCCTTTGCGAAATTGGCGCAATTCGGCAATGGTGGATTGGATGTTTATATTTTTACGCTCATCATAAGGTTGCAAGATTGCAATGGGGACGCCATGTCTTGATATGGTAATATGTTCACCCTTAGATACTCGTTCTAGCAGTTTAGGCAAATGGGTTTTGGCCTCATAAGCACCGATTGTTTCCATACGACAATTCCTTAGACTAGTTTTAGACCAGTCTATACGTATTTGTTGCGCCTGTCAATCGTCTTTAAGTTATGGTTCGCGGACGATGACGAGTTCGGAATTGAGGTCGGATGTCCAGGCGGCCAGGGCGAGGAGGGGTTCGTGGTGGGTTTGCATGGCGTGGACAACGCCGCTGCCGTGATGGATGAAGCTGCCGGGTGGTCGCACTTGCCATTCACGCCCGCGCTGCCAAACGGCCGTTCCGCTCAACACAAAATAAAATTCTTCCGCCTTGTGGACGTGGGGAGGGTAGTAGGTGTGGGGGGCTTGGAGCAAAAAGCCAAAAAAGATGTTGGAGCAGGGGTAGTTGATGTGGGCCTGATAGAGGTTGGTTGGCCCAGCCACTTCGGTATACGCCATGTTTTGCCGCAGCAGGTCAATGTCAGGCTCCCCAGCATAGTTGGCATAAGCCGTAACCCAGTGGAAGCGGTCGGCCATCTCCCACATGGCGTTGGTTATTGCTTCACCGGCATGGCCCTGTGCCAGGGAAACGGCCGTTTCCAACCACTCATCCACCACCGGCAGCCGCAAGGCCGGAATCGCCTGTTCAGTTTGTATCTGGCCGATGTCGGCCACAATCTTTGCCAAAACAGGGTATTGGGGGATGTGCTGTTG
>JAGQGA010000357.1:2000-6062 GCA_020432595.1 Anaerolineales bacterium
GGATCGCCTGTTCAGTTTGTATCTGGCCGATGTCGGCCACAATCTTTGCCAAAACAGGGTATTGGGGGATGTGCTGTTGATAGAGGTGGGAAACGGCCGTTAATAACTTGTTCATAATGGTAAGAATCTTACCCACCAAGCCAGTGCCTTGCGTGGTGTTAAAACAACTTGTAGTGTCATAGCCAATAAGTATAACAAATGTTGCCTCTAAACAGTAACCGTTTTTGAGGGTTTAGAGGGTAAATGAGGTCTAATGTAGGGTTGTGCCAGCAACCCTACATTAGGCATAGAGCCTCCAGAAGATGCCTGGTTAGCGATTTTGATGCCACAGTTGGTTATGATGTCAACCACATTTTTGCCGTCGGCCACAAAGATGTCCTCAACATCCCCCGCCTCATTTCGGCGTGCTGACCCAGCCCACAACAATCACCTTGCCATTGGGCTGCACCAAGACGGTTTCCCAATTGTTCGTTAAGAAGATAGCGATTTTGTACAATTCACAGCACCAAGAAAAAGAGGGCGCGAAAATGGCAGTCAAAGAAGTCTATCAATGTCAATATGAGAATTGTCAAAAGCCGAATATCATCCAGAGCAACAGATTTATCCTACGATGAATCTATTCCTCAGTTGGCTTGATGAACAGCAACGACGATGGTATGCGGCGTTGGAAGCACAAAAGCTAGGTCATGGTGGCCGAAAACAAATGTCCATCATCACCGATATGAATGTCAACATCCTTCGCAAAGGTCAGCGAGAAATGGAGGCTGACCTGAGCAATCGCCCCTTGACCGTATGCGGGTTAGCGGGGTGGTCGCAAACTGGTTGAAAAAATAGCCTGAGGTAACCACCGTCTTGGAGGAGGTTGTCAGCGATGATGTAGGTAGCAACAACTGTTGCCCGCAAGAGATGGACTTATCTACGTTCCGTGCTTTGTTGCCCTTGGGCGGGACGGTGCGGGTAGGTACAAGGTTGAACGAACAGGTGGTGCTGTCGCCGCACCATCTCGTCCTTGTGTTACCTGCCCACATTGTGGCGGTTAAGGTCAGAGCAAGATGACCGGGCGATAAGGCTAGCAGTGTCGCCAGTATCAATCAAGGTTGTTTCGCCCCTGTTAGTGGGTCTATCCGCGCCACGTATTTGCCAAAAACCAACACACCCAAAGACGTAGCCGAGGATTCCAATCCTTGGCTACGTAAAGAGGAGAAAAACAGTATGAAAGCAGTTGTATTCAAAGCCGGTGGTGAGCCACTGGCGTACCAGGAAATGCCGACCCCTCAGCCGGCCGACCAGCAAACCATCGTCAACCTCAAAGCAGCGGCACTTAACCACCGCGACAACTGGATGACCAAGGGGCAATACCCCGGTCTGCGCCCCAACGTCATTGTGGGGTCAGACGGGGCGGGAGTGATGGGGGATCGCGCCGTCATTCTCAACCCAAGCCTCAACTGGGGCGACAATGAACGGTTCCAGGCGGCCGACTACCAAATTTTGGGGATGCCCAGCCATGGCACCTTGGCCGAACAAATTGCCGTGCCGCCGCAGCAACTGGTGGACAAACCGGCCCATCTCAGCTTTGAGCAGGCCGCCGCTCTGCCGCTGGCCGGGCTGACGGCGTATCGCGCCCTCTTTAGCCGCTGCCAGCTTCAGCCGGGGGAACGGGTCTTGATTTCGGGCGTGGGCGGCGGTGTCGCTCTCTTCGCCTGCCAGTTCGCCATCGCCGCCGGAGCCGACGTGTTTGTCACCTCCAGTTCGGCGGCCAAAATTGAGGCGGCGGTTGCCCTCGGTGCCGCTGGCGGTGCCAACTACCGCGAAGAGGGGTGGCACAAAAAATTGGGCAAGGAGACTGGCGGATTTGACGTAGTGATTGACGGGGCGGGAGGCGACGGCTTTGCCCAGTTGGTGGCGGTGTGTCGCCCTGGGGGGCGGATTGGCATCTATGGCGGCACGCGAGGGACGCTGGGTGGCATTAGCCCGCAGCAGCTTTTCTTCCGCCAGCTTTCGATCTACGGTAGCACGATGGGGAGCGACAAGGATTTTGCCGAGATGGTGGCGTTTGTCAATCAGCATCAAATTGTGCCGGTGGTGGACTCAGTATTTGACCTGGCCGATGTCAACGCTGCCATTGCGCGGATGGATCGGGGGGAGCAGTTTGGGAAGATTGTGCTGCGGATTTAGTGGGGTGTGGGGAGTAGGGCGTGGGGTGTGGGTCATTGCTCCCCACGCCCTACTCCCCACTCTCTACTCCCCACCTGCCTCACCCAACGCTCGCGCTACGGCGGCGTAGGCATCTACAAGGCCATAGCCAACGGCGTTGTTGGGGAGTGTGTCGCTGGCGGCGCAGGTGGGGAGGCCGAAGCGGGCGACATCATACGGCCGGGCGGTTTCGATGAGAATTTGTTCGGTTTCGGCCACGCGGCCGATCAGCGACGGGTTGGCCGACCAGACCAAGGCGACCACCCCAGCCACGTGCGGCCCGGCCATGGAGGTGCCGTCGGCGTACTCATAGCTGCCCTGGGGAAAGGCCGAGAGAACATTCACGCCAGGAGCCACAATGTCGGGTTTGGTGCGGCCGCTGCCGTCAACGGTGACGGGGCCACGGCTGCTAAAGCTGCCCAACGCGCCGTCGCTGTCCACTGCCCCCACGGAAAAGGCGCTGTCGTAAATGGCAATGGGGTCGCTGACCGTTTCGCACCCTCCTGCGCCATCATTCCCGGCCGATGCCACAACAAACACCCCGGCGGCGCGAAGGGCATCAACGGCCGTTTGTAAACTCAGCGCATCACACCCTTCCAGCGGTGGGCAGCCCCACGAATTGTTGAGGACATTGGCCCCCCGCGCCGGGTCGCTCGCAAACGGATCGCCATCCAGCGGGAAAGGTGCCAGCATAAATTGCAGGCAGTCGAGATAGAGGGCGGGGTTGCCCAGGTTACGATCCAAATTGGCGCAGGCGATCCAGCTTGCCGCTGGGGCCACCCCCACCGACTGCCCCAGCACCGAACCCAGGGTGTGGGTGCCGTGGCCGCCGTGGTCAACCGGCTCAGAAGTGTGGTTCCAGGGGTCAAACCAGTTGTAATCGTGGCTGCCCGCCGCGCCGCGATAGGTGGGCCGGAGTTCCGGGTGCGTCCAGTCCGCGCCGGAGTCGGATTGCCCGACAACCACCCCTTCGCCGCGCACGCCAAATTCTGCCCACACGCGGTCGGCACCAATGTCGGTAAGGTTCCATTGGGGTGTTAACGGCCGTTCGGCCGTTCCCACCGCCGTAGCCGCTGGCTCTGGCAGCGGGCGCAAAACGGGGCTGTCAATCACCCGGTCTACTTCCGAGCGGCGGCTCAGCCACAGCCGCAGCAGCGGCCCGCCGTCCACTTCGAGGGCGTTGACAAGGTAGTAGGGGGTGTAGTTGACACCAAACAAATCCAACGTGCGGCGCAAATCGGCCTGGGTGCGGTTGGCGTGGTCGGTGAGGGTGGTGTAAACGGCCGTTCGCTGCTCATCGGGCGTGGCGGCACTGATAGTGTCCACGGCGGCTTGGTCGCGCAAAATGACAAAGAGCCGATCGCCGTATAGCCCCGGCTGGCCGACCATGATGAAGATGAAGCCGACGAGGAGCCAGGCGGAAACGGCCGTTAAGCGCCACCCCCATTCCGCCTCAGCCTGCGCCAGCCGCCCCCTCAGAGCAAACAGCAGCAGCCCTAGCAGCCAAATCGCTCCCAGCGACACTGCCAAAGCAATCAGCGCCCACCCCGCCACATCGCGGGAGCCAAGATTGAGGACAAGCGACAGTTCATCGGGGTCTACAAAGATGGCGGGTATGGCAACAGCCAGAGCGACCAAGGTGGTGATGGCGCGGCGATTTGCCAGCGCTGCCAGCAGCCAGCCCGCCGCTGGCAGCATCACGATCTGCACAAGCTGCATCCCGTTAAAGCCAAAATTGCCCGCCATGATCAGCAGTACCGCCCCGGCAACAAACCCGCCAAGGGTCATGTTCCAGCCGGTGCTGTCGCTGGTGGCGGCCAGCTCCTGAAACAAGTGATAGAGCAGCATCCCGGCCAGCCAGCCAAAGGC
>JAGQGA010000358.1 GCA_020432595.1 Anaerolineales bacterium
TGGCACTTGACAAACTAATTATATTAGTTTATAAACTAATTATATTAGTAATTGTTTGGAGGCTACAGATGAAGGTAACGGCAATTGGTGAGCATTTGATTCAACTGACGCGGTTGGGGGCGTTTAATTGTTATTTGGTGCGAGAGGCAGACGGGTTAACCCTGGTGGATACGGGTTTAGCGGGGAGTGCAAATGGGATATTGGCGGCTGCGCAGCAATTGGGACAGCCGATCAAACGTATTACGCTGACTCACGCACATGGCGATCATGTGGGGTCGTTGGATGTACTGGCGAATAGGCTGCCGGGTGTAGAGTTGGTTTATGGGGCGAGAACGGCCGTTTTTCTCGCTGGCAATCTCACCCTCCACGCCGACGAACCGCAGGCCAAGCTACGCGGCGGCTTTGTGGCCTCGTCCACCCAGGCCACGCGGCTGGTGGCGGACGGCGACAGGGTGGGGTCGCTGCGCGTGGTGGCGGCTCCCGGCCACACGCCCGACCAGATTGCTTTTTGGGATAGTCGTGATGGGACGTTGATAGCGGGAGATGCTTTTCAGACCAAGGCGGGAATCGCCGTAGCGGGGCAGATACGCTGGCTGTTTCCGTTTCCGGCTTTGGCGACGTGGCATAAGGAAACGGCCGTTTCCACCGCCCAAAAGCTGCTTGCCCTCAACCCAACCCGGCTGGCCGTCGGCCACGGCCCGGTGCTGGAAAACCCCGGCGCAGCGATGGCGGCAGCGATTGAGGCGGCAAGGTGAGGCGTTGCATATGGCAAAAAGCAGGCGATTGAACAAGCAAATTGTGGTGGAAACGGCCGTTTTGCTGGCAAACAGCAGCGGCAGCTGGCAGACATTGACGTTGACCGAGCTGGCGACGGTGCTGGATGTGCGGGTGCCGTCGCTTTACAACCATGTGCAGGGGCAGGAAGGGCTGCGGCGGGAGTTGGCACTGTATGGATTGAAGGCGTTGTTAACGGCCGTTCGTCACGCCGCCATTGCCAAGGTGGGGCAGGAGGCATTGGTCGCCATTGCCCATGCCTACCGCGCCTTTGCCCAAGCCAACCCCGGCATTTACGCATTGACGCTGCAAGCTCCAGCGTCTGACGACAATGAGTTACAGCAGCTTTCGTCTGAGCTTGTAGCACTGATAGCACTGCTGTTGAACAGCTTTAGCCTGACAGGCGACGCAGCCTTGCACGCCATTCGCGGGCTGCGGAGCTTGCTCCACGGCTTTGTCTCGCTGGAAATGGGCGGTGGCTTTGGTCTGCCGCTCGATTTGGACGAAAGTTTTCGGCAGATGGTGATGGTTTATCTACAGGGGTTGGCGACGGGCTAAATCGGGTTTGTTTTGCAAAGCTTCACAACTTCTACATAATATTGCCGTATCATGCACGCAAATTGATTCAAGGAGCATGGAAACAACAACATGGCAACAACGGTGGTGACGGAGACGCAGAAAAAGCGGGGGCTGAGCGAGACAGTTAAAAATTATTGGCTCGATATTTTTCTCTTTTTTGCTTTTATCATTGACATGAACACCCATTTTACCGGCATTTCGATTCATGAATGGCTGGGAATTGGGTTTGGTATTGCCCTGATTTATCATCTCATGCTGCATTGGCAGTGGATAACGGCCGTTACTCAGCGGCTGCTCAAAAAGCTGCCAGCCCAGCAGCGGTTCCGCTATCTCATTGATATTTTGTTGTTTATTGATATGGTCATTGTCATTGTGACGGGGCTGTGGATTTCGGAAGTGGCAATGGCGCAGTTGGGGCTGTCGGCACAGCGCAGCTTTTTGTGGCGGCAATTGCACCACAGCACCTCCAACCTAGTTATCTTTTTGGTGGGGCTGCATTTGGCACTAGATTGGAAATGGATTGTGGCGCATACCAAACGCTATATCACCGCACCTTTGGCAAAATTGGCTGGGAGAAAAACCGCATGAGCAGTATTAAACAGATTGTGATTATTTTGCTGGCGGCACTGGTTGTGACTGGGGCACTGTATGGATATGGGCAGATGAGCGGGGCGGCGGCACAAAACGGCCGTTTTGGTGAGTTTGAACAACGCGGCGATTTTGGGGGGCGTGGTGAATTTGACGCCGGTCGCCCACCCCGTGGCGAAGGAGATCGTGGGCTTGTTCCATTTAACGTGCGCGGCATCCTCGGGTTTGGGCAAACGCTTATTCCCATCGCCCTGATCATCATCGTGGTTGCCCTAATTAACAAAGCCAGCAGCACCAGTCGCCGCAACCCGGTTAAACCCGCCCAAGAGTAACGTCGTGTAGAAAACAAATTTGATAAAGGGCATACAGAGGCAAAAGCTCTGTGTGCCCTTTTATTTTGGGTTAAAATACACGGTAAGAAGTCCCAATTGGAGGTCTGTAGATATGAGTTTGGCTGAGCTAGGCAACGAAACGTATGTTTCGCTGGAGACATTTCGCAAAAACGGAACAGGGGTTAAAACACCGGTGTGGGTGACAAGCGAAAATGGCCGCCTGTATGTGGTGACAGAAGCGAACGCTTGGAAAGTGAAGCGCATCAATAACAATAGCCAGGTGCGGCTGGCAAAAAGTGATGCGAGAGGTAATGTTCAGGGCGAGTGGATGGATGCTCAGGCGCGTGTGCTAACCCACGCGGAGGCATTGATGGCGCAAACGCGGCGCGGCAATACCAAATATGGGTTGCTGTACCGCCTGTTGTCGCTAATGGGGCGGCTGCGGGGCAGCAACCGGGTGGTCATTGAAATTTTTGCTTAGAACCCATCAATTTTCCCCTTGACTCTGACGTAACGTCATACTTTATACTTCCCCTACAGTAAAAAACAAGCAGATAACGTGCCTCAGTACCGGCGGTAGAAGTCGGTATTGAGCCATGCTTTGCTTGAAGGAGGGTGTTGATGACCAAGCTGTATCGGATTGCCCAGTTTGCCCAATTGGCGGGGGTGACGGTGCGGACGTTGCAATATTATGACCGAATGGGGCTGCTGCGTCCGTCGGCGACAACGGAGGCGAATTATCGGCTGTATACAACGGCCGATTTGCTGAAGCTGCAGCAGATTTTGACGCTGAAGTGGATGGGGTTTAGCTTGAGCGAGATTGGCGCGATTTTGTCGCCGCCGGGATATGTGCTGGGGCGGTCGCTGATGATGCAAAAAACGGCCGTTGATCGTCAAATTGCGCGGCTGCAAGAGGCATCGGCGGCGCTGGAGCAGGCCATTACGGCTGTGGAGGCAGCCGGAACGGAGTCGGTGAGCATTGAGACTATTCAGACGATCTTGCGGGGCATTGCCGAAACGCCGGATATGAACTGGGCAAAGGGGTATTTTGGCGAAGCAAGCTGGACGGCCGTTCGTACACGGGGTTTGCAATACAGCCAGGCCGACTTTGCCGCCATCGCGCAGACGTGGCGGAAACTGCATGACAGCTTTGCCACTGTGCGCCATTTGCCGCCAGATGACCCGGCCGTGCAGCAGCTTGCGGCGCAAATGGATGATTTGATTGCTAGTTTTACGGGTGGGGATGTGGCAGTGGAAGCCAGCTTGCGCCACCTGCATGAGGATGCGGAAAACGGCCGTTTACCCCCCGAACAGATGCCCTATACCCCGTTTGCCGGGGTGGATGTTGAGCAGCAGCAGTTTACGCAACAAGCATTGGCGATTTATCGTCAGACAAAAGGTGAGAAATGAAAGCAAATTGGATACCAACAAACGAATATTATGATGAAGTGATGGCGGCGGCGGACGCAAACGGCCGTTTACAAACTTACCAAGAACGATTTATCGTCCCGTGGCAGCAGATGATGCAGATGGTTGGGGTGGGGGGTGATGATGTGTTGGCTGGGGCACGGGCGTGGGCGTGGTTGCTGCCAGAGCAGTTAACGGCCGTTCACCCTACCCTGCAAGCTCTTAAAACCGCTCAGGCCTGGGAGACAGGCGCAGCCGCCCTTGCCAAAGGGGTGGCGCAATTTGCGCCCCACAGCCAGCAAATTGGCATGGACAGCGTGGAAGGGTGGCTCATTGCCGCCGATCCTGCCCGTGCCGACCCCATTAACCGGGGCTACACCGGCGCCATTGACTTTATGGCTCCTCGGCTGGTGGTGCAATACGACACCCCCACCACTACCAACTTGCGTCAACTGCCCGGTGCCATTGTTCACGAACTCAACCATTTGGTGCGCTTGCGATTGTTCCCCTGGAACATCATGACCACCAGCGTGGCCGACTACATCATCCACGAAGGGCTAGCCGAATCGTTTGCTGTGTCGCTTTTTGGCGAAGAGGTGCTGGGTTACTATGTGGCTGAATGCCGCGAAGCTGATCTCGCTGCCGCCAAATCGCTGGTTCAGGCGGGGCTAGACAAGACAGGCTTTAACGTCATTCGCAGCTATATTTTTGGCGACACGCTGGCGGCTAAATGGGGGTTTGAAAAAACCGGGATGCCTGACTTTGGCGGCTATGCCGTTGGCTACCACATTGTTCAGGCGTATTTGCGGCAAACGGGTAAAACGGCCACGGATGCCACGTTTGTGGCGGCGCAGGAAATTATCGCGCAGTCTGGCTTTTTGGAGGCTTGATTTGGGTGGCAAGCTGGGTTGTTCACCCAGCTTGCCACTTGCTATCTGTTACTCAATGGTAAAGGGGTAGGCAACAACGGCCGTTTCCAGCCCTTCCCCCCGTGCCTGTACATACAGCACATGGTCGCCCACTTCCAGCCCCGACAAAATCAAGGACGCACCTTGCCCCACACCCTCAACACCTTCATCTAGTGCCTCTGAATCTACGCTATAGGCATAGGTATAGAGCGCGTTGGGGTCGGAGTCAATGGCAACCATGATAAAAACAACGGGGTAGCTCTGGGTGGCGAAGTCATAGGACTGCTGGCTATAGTTAAACACAATGTCGTCTACCGTGTAATCAAAGCTATAGATTTGGCCGGGGGTGCCGCTACCGTCTACATAGCGAATATAGAGCGTGTGATCCCCCTTTTCATAGGGAATGGGGCCTATGGTGGTGTTAGCAATGCCCGAATTGCCTGGCTCCGTGCGCCCATTGTTAATAGATGGTTCTGGGTCATCCACGCTAAACAAAATATGGGCAATGTCTGAGTTGGGCAAGCCAAGGGTAACAATTAGCCCTTCGTAGTTGTAGATGGTAAGAAATAGGGGATCAAAGTCTGGGATGCTAGAGTCTGAGGGGACATCTGTGGGCGTATCGCTACTGCTGCTGACGGCAAAGGCGGCACTGGTAGGATTGGCTTCCTCGCCACTGCTGGCGCTTCCAGAGGCACCCAGACTGGCCGAGCCGCTGCCGCTATTGGTGCTACTGTTATTGGAAAGAGAGATGCTTGACGAGGCCACAACTGGCGTGCGGCTGGCAGGAGGCTCATCGTTACCGCCACCGCGCAGGGCAAACAGGGCGACCATTGCCACAATGGCAACAATTGCTACGCCGCCGATGAGCCACAACGGCCGTTTCTTTTCCCCCTCTTTTCGCTCTTTTTCCACCGGCGCGGCCGCCTGGCGCGTCGTGGTGGCCGTTTTGATGGGAAGCTGGTCGGGAGAAACGGCCGTTTCCACCACTGTCCTGTCATCAACCGACAATATAGGCGATTTGGCCGTCGCTGTTCCCGAATCCGAGCCAATCAGTTCACGAATGGCGGCGACAAGATCAACGGCCGTTTGAAACCGCGCCGACTTATCCTTCGCCAACGCCCGGTTGATCACCCGAATCAACCCCGGCGGCACATCGGCCCGCAGTTCGCGCACATCGGGAATCGGCGCATTCAAATGCTTCATCATCAGCGTTGCCGCCGAATCCGCCTCAAAAGGCGAACGCCCCGTCACCATCTCAAACAGCACCACCCCCAGCGCATAAACATCAGTGCGAGCATCTACCTTCTCCCCCATCACCTGCTCTGGAGCCATGTAGCGAGCCGTGCCAAGCACCATGCCGGTAGCCGTGTGTTGCGCGGCATCATCCATCTTGGCAATGCCAAAATCCATCAAAATCGCCTCATCGCGCCGGTTAAACATGATGTTGGCTGGCTTAATGTCCCGA
>JAGQGA010000359.1:0-3340 GCA_020432595.1 Anaerolineales bacterium
AGCGGCGACGGCACCCCCGCCCGCTCCAATGCCAGCGACGTTGCCAGCTTGTCGCCACAAACCTGCGCCACCTGAATAGTGTTGACACACGCCACCCCCCAGCTCTCCAGCATTTGCAGCGAAGCCAACGCCTGCGAATGGCTCACACACCGCTCCAGCACCACATCATACTGCCGCCAGCGGTCGCCATCTTCCAGCCGAAACACCAGGTCACGCACGTCAATCAGCGTAAAATCAACGCCCCGCGCCTCAAATTCCTGCACCAGCAGCTTCTCCTCCGCCCGAACCCGTGAATATAAAATACCTACTCTCATGATGACATGATGACAGTAATCAGTAATCGGTAATCAGTAATCAGTAATCAGTAAAGTGACTGATGACTGTTCACTGATGACTGTTCACTGATGACCGTCTACTCCCCCCAATCCTCTTCCACCTCTGGTGCTTCCTCAACGGTCAAGGGGGCAAGCGAAGTGACTTCCAGTTCGGTACCACAATCTTCACAAACCAAAATTTCCCCCACGATGGCATCGGCCGGGGCTTCCACATCAGCATCACAAACAACACACAACACGTTCATTTTATCTACTCCTGGCAGCCGAGTTTTCGCAAACGTATCGGCTACATGACAAAAAAAAACGGGCTTACCATTTTCTGGTAAGCCCGCTTGAAAAAACGCTCCTAACAAGTTGGTTAAGGGCAAGCGCACATTACCAGAGGGTCATCTGGCTTCTGCTTCTTGCTCTGCTTCTTCAATTCAACCGTAATGGCAAAAGAATGCAGCCACAGACAGGCTGCTTTTGTCTGTATACGGTTTCGTGGATGTCTTCTCAACTCTCTTGTCATCACAACTTTGCCTAAAAACCAAAGCGCCCCACCGGTCTGGTGGGGCGCTTTTGATTCTCTCTCTTCTTCCCTACGCGAGGGCAAGCACAACCGGCCAGACACTATCTTGTGTCGGGAGTCTTCTTACCCTTCTTCATCGCGCAAAAGTACGAAATAGCCATAACGAGCGGAATTATAGGCAGTAGGGCAGGCCGTGTCAATATTGCCTTGATTGAAATTTTCTATTGATTTTCTAATTAAATACAGCTTCGTAATAACGGCCGTTTTCATCCATCGCCACCGGTACTAAAAACAGCCCCGGCAGATCCCCCAGCGTCTCGTGCGATAGCTCAAACATCATCTGCGGCGCAGCTAATTCACGCGGGAAGCGGAACACAACAGAAAATGGCTCCGTCCGCGCATTGTGTTCACGCCCCCAGCCGTCGGCCGGCCGTGCACCAAGGCTCTGCACATCATGCAGTACCACATCCACCCACTCCGTCTCACTCAGCCGCATCCGAAATGGTTCACCCAGGTGAGGGGCAAAATTTTCTCTTGTCAACTTATCAAGCATCGTATATTCCTCAAGCTCCTTTGCACCACTTAATCACAATTACACCCCAGTATCCTTTTCCCCTCCCCACCTGTCAAGCCGTTCTTTCCCCAAACAAAAATTCATTCTGAATAATTCCTTGTCAAACCACAAAAGTTCTATATGCTTTTAGCCTGAACAGCTTGGCACGCTGTCTCATCATCCGCCCAGGAGCCTCACCCTGTGCAACCAGTAAACGACAATTGAATAGTTGTCTTGGTTTATTTTGTATTCACCCTAAAAAGGAGATGCACGCCCAACACTCTATCATCAATTCTCCACTTGCAGATGTTATTTGCTGATATATTTGGTTTTGTGGCGTAAACCAACAGCAACAAAACCAACCTCAAAGGACAAGCATCATGACCGAACCATTTCTTGGGCAAATTAGCCTCTTTAGTTTTAACTTTGCCCCCAAAGGGTGGGCGCAATGCAACGGCCAACTCTTACCCATTAACCAAAACCAGGCGTTATTTTCGCTTCTAGGCACCATTTACGGCGGCAATGGCACCACCAACTTTGCCTTGCCCGACCTGCGTTCGCGGGTTCCACTGCATTTCAATGGCAACCATCCGTTGGGGCAACGGACTGGGGAAGAGGCTCACACGCTGAATGTGAATGAGATACCTAATCATAGCCACAACGCTATAGGCTCTTCAGCATCTGCTGATTCGCCGCTGTCGTCTGGTACGCTGCTGGGAACAACAACGGCCGTTAATATCTACAGCGACCCCAGTAACCTCGTTGCCATGTCCAGCAGCCAAATCGGCTCCACCGGCGGCAGCCAACCCCACAACAACATCCAGCCCACCCTGGTGCTAAACTTCTGCATTGCCCTTGTCGGCATCTTCCCATCCCCCAACTAACTTCAAAGGAGATCACCTATGTCCACACCTTACGTTGGTGAAATTAGAATGTTTGGCGGCAACTTTGCCCCCCAAGGTTGGCTACTCTGTGATGGCAGCCTGCTGCCCATTAGCGAATACGAAACCCTGTTCAGCCTCATTGGTACCACCTACGGCGGTGACGGCATGAGCACCTTTGCCCTGCCTGACCTGCGTGGCCGTATTCCCGCCCACATGGGCATCGGCCCTGGCCTTTCCCCCTACACAATTGGCGAAGCTTTAGGCAGTGAGACGGTCACGCTGACCAATCAGCAAATACCGAGCCACACCCATGCTATGTCTGCTTCCACCAATGTTGGCGGCCGCACCAGCCCCAGCAACAACGTGTTGGCTCGCAGTAGCAACGCCGATATTTACAGTGGGGATGCACCTAGTGGAGCAATGGCAGGAACGGCCGTTTCCACCGTCGGCGGCTCCCAGCCCCACGGCAACCTCATGCCCACCCTCTGCGTCAACTTCATCATCAGCATCTACGGCATCTACCCAAGCCCAAGCTGATAACCACAAGGAAACCTTATCATGACCGACCCATTTGTAGCAGAAATACGCATCTTCGCCGGCAACTTTGCCCCCCGTGGCTGGGCCTTTTGCAACGGGCAGATCATGCCCATTAGCCAAAACACCGCCCTCTTTTCCCTGCTTGGCACCACTTACGGCGGCGATGGTAGAAACACCTTTGCCCTGCCCAACCTGCAAGGGCGCGCCCCCATGCACCCCGGCCAAGGTCCCGGCCTCGATTGGTATAGCCTAGGGGAAATGACAGGCAGCGAAACCGTCACTCTACTCACCTCCGAGATGCCGGCCCACAACCACGCCGTCAACGTCAACACCCGCCCCGGCGACCTGGCAGACCCCACCGGCCGCGTGCTTGCCCGCTCCAGCGGTCCCAACGTTTACCAAACCAACGCCAGCCAAAACCAAACACCCATGGCCGGCAACACCCTGGCAGCAGTGGGCGGCTCCCAGCCCCACAACAACATGCAGCCCTACCTCTCCCTCAACTTCATCATCGCCCTGC
>JAGQGA010000359.1:3357-6045 GCA_020432595.1 Anaerolineales bacterium
AATTGGTAATCAGTCCTACACGGATCACTGATTACCGATTACTGATTACCGATTACTGATTACCGATCCCCCCAACTGGTCACGTTTTGGTCACGATAGCCTGCTATGCTAGTGCTAACCTTATAAACAAGGTTGATTACCGCTTTCATTCGGTAATCTCGTTGTTATACCACCAGCCACACCAGCCTGGCTTGGTCTATGATAAATTCATAAGGAAAGACCTATGGATAGCCTCACGTCCACTCTCTCCCCCAAAACCACCACCCGCCCTGCCACCAGCCAGGACGATCCCTTCCTCTTCGAGCTATACAAAACCATGCGTGCCTGGGAAATGGCACAGGTAGACTGGAATGAAAGCGAGAAAGAAAAGTTTTTGCAGCAGCAGTTTAATGCCCAAAAAATCCATTACCTCCAAGCCTTTCCCAACGCCACCCACGACATTATCTTGCACAATGACCAGCCCATTGGCCGTATCTATGTAGACCACACCAGCAAAGAAATTCGCCTGCTCGACATCGTGCTTTTGCCCGAAACCCGCAACCAGGGCATTGGTACCGTCTATCTTCAAACATTACAAAGCGAAGCTGAGAAAGCCAATCTCCCACTCCGCTTTTATGTTTGGCAGCTCAATCACGCCGCCCAGCGGTTTTATAAGCGGCACGGCTGTCAGGTGGTGGAAGAAGTTGGAGCCTATATCCTCATGGAATGGCTACCGCTGCAACGCATCTAAAGCGATACCAGTAGCTAACCACTTCGTTTTGCCATCCCCCGTAAGACAAGTTTGCAAACTTGTCCTACAACCAAAGATTCATAAGGAGGTGATGCACTTATCTAGCAAAGTAGGAAAAGGTGCTTGATGCCACATGCCCAAGCCCTGTTGCAAACGTAATCACGAACGATTTACAAGGAGAAATTCTCATGAGCGAACCCTTTTTAGCTGAAATTCGCATGGTTGGTTTTGATTTTGCCCCGCGTGGCTGGGCTTTTTGCGACGGCCAAATTTTGCAGATTATGCAAAATCAATCCCTTTACTCGCTGCTTGGCACAACCTATGGCGGCGATGGTCGCACCACCTTCGCCCTGCCCGACCTGCGCGGCCGCGTCCCGATTCACGTTGGGGCAAATGATAGTGGCTCTTTCCATAATCTAGGGCAAAGAAGCGGCGAGGAGGTGCACACCCTGTCTGGCAGTGAAATGCCCTCCCATACCCACTCTTTGCTGGCCTCTGCCACCGCGGCAGACTCGCCCATTGCTACCAACCAAGTGTTAGCGGCTACCGAGGCGGTAAATATTTATGATGACAGTGCCAGCAATCTGGTCAATATGAACAGTGCAGAAATTACCAACACCGGTGGCAGTCAGGCGCACAACAATATGATGCCGACGCTGGTCGTTAATTTTTGCATTGCCTTGCAGGGACTCTTTCCTTCGCGCAATTAAGCCAGGTGTCGGAAACCCGATCCCTGATTGGAGAAAATCATGTCAGAACCTTTTGTTGGCGAAATTCGCATGTTTGCCGGAAATTTTGCTCCCCGTGGCTGGGCCTTGTGCGACGGTCAATTGTTAGCTGTTGGGCAAAATGATGCCCTATTTTCTTTGCTTGGCACCATTTATGGTGGCGATGGCCGGACAACCTTTGGCCTGCCCGATATGCGTGGCCGGGTTCCGGTTCATGCTGGCAGTGGCCCTGGGCTATCGCCCCGTCGGCTGGGAGCAAAGATGGGGACAGAATCTGAAACGCTGACGACAAATCAGCTTCCCAGTCATTCGCACCAGCTACGGGCTTCGGGCAATATCGCCGGCCGAACCAGCCCCCAAAACAACTTGCTGGGTCGTTCAACCAATGCTGACCTGTATACGGGGGATGCACCTGATGGATTGATGGCAGGAACGGCCGTTAACAACACCGGCGGCTCCCAGTCCCACAGCAACCTACAGCCCTACCTCTGCCTCAACTTCATCATCGCCCTCATCGGCATCTACCCCTCACGCAGTTAATCATCAGAATAGAACGCAGGTTCCCTATGCTACAAACCATTTACAAATCAATCGCATCAGGTACATCAGGCAAATCTGCGTCCCATTTCAGGAGAAACCATGTCCGAACCATTTATCGCTGAAGTTCGCATTTTCGCGGGCAACTTTGCCCCCCGTGGCTGGGCTTTTTGCAACGGCCAACTGCTACCCATTTCGCAAAACACCGCCCTCTTTTCCCTCATCGGTACCACCTACGGTGGCGACGGCCGCACCACCACCGCCCTGCCCAACCTCCAGGGTCGCGCTCCCATGCACCCCGGCCGTGGCCCCGGCCTCACCAGCCGCCGCCTGGGCGAACGCGGTGGCAGCGAAACCGTCACCGTCACCGAATCACAAATACCCAACCACGACCACAATGTCCAGGCCTATGCCCGCCCCGGCGACCTGGCCGACCCCACCAACCGCTCCCTTGCCCGCTCCAGTGGCCCCAACACCTATCAAAGCGACACAACCAACAATCTCGCCATCATGAACAGTGCCGCCCTCGCCCCCACTGGCGGCTCACAGGCGCACAACAATCTACAACCCTTCCTTACCCTCAACTTCATCATCGCCCTCGTCGGCCTTTATCCCTCCCGCTCCTAAAACCAGTAATCGGTAATCAGTAATCGGTAATCAGTTATCAGTAGCCAACTGATTACCGATTCCCGA
>JAGQGA010000035.1 GCA_020432595.1 Anaerolineales bacterium
TGCCGGTTCACAAGCTGCACATCCGGGTTGGCCGCATCTTCCCAGCCCGCCAGCCGCTTGGGGTTGCCCGGTGGCACGATCCACCCTTGTTCTCGCCCCACCAACGTTACCACCGCCACCGGCTGCCCCGGTAAATAGCGGCGAATATAGCTGTCATTGTAGATACCTGTTTCCGGATCAAGCAAATGGGAGCCAGCCAGATGTGCTTCGCCGCGCCGCAGTGCTACCAGTCCACCCAAGCTGCCGACATTGGCCGACATCAGACGAAAAACGGCCGTTTTTTCCGCCAAAAACTGCGCCAGCACGTCCAACGTCAAATCATGGCTGCCAATCGCCACAATCGTCCGCTCAATCTCCTTCGGTGTGCGGTACAAATGCACCGTCACCGTCGCCCCCGCTTCCTCCCCTTCACTAAAGCGGGGAATGCGGACAATGCCATCAGCCCGCACCAGCGAGGTAATGACCCCCGCGCCGCGACTGATGGGGGTGGTCATGATGTTGTCGCCCACCTTGCCCACCGCCACCCGCACAAAGTCATCGTCGCCCGTATGGGAGTTGATTTTGCGCGTCAGCTTGGCCTGAATGGTTGGCGGCTCGTAGGGCAACCGCCCCTGCCACCGCGCCAGCAGCGGCTCGACAAAGATTTCGCCGGTGAGGGCGGCGCTGACGGGGTAGCCGGGAACGCCGATGATGGGGATTGGGGATTGGAGATTGGAGATTAGAGGCTGTCCAATTTCCAATCTCCAATCTCCAATCTCCAATAACCCAATAATAACCGGATGGCCGGGGCGGACAGCGACCCCATGTACCAATAATTGCCCCAGCGATTGGACGACATGGGCGGTGTAATCTTCGCTGCCGGCCGACGACCCCGCATTGAGCAACACCAGGTCGTGGGTTTGGGCGGCTTCACGAACGGCCGTTTGAATCGCCGCGAACTCGTCCTTCACAATCGGCCAGCGAGTGGGCAGGCCACCCCAGTTGGCAACCTGCGCCGCCAGGACAATGCTGTTGTATTCGATGATTTGGCCGGAGACGATGCCAGAAGCAACGGCGGACTCGGCCGCTACCAGTTCCGACCCTGTGGGAATAATCGCCACTCGCGGCTGCCGATAAACCGTTACCGTGGCATGGCCTGACCCCGCCAACGCTCCCAAGTCCACTGGCCGCAGTTTGTGGTTGGCGGGCAGAACCAGCTCCGTTGCCACCATGTCTTCACCCATAGGGCGGACGTGGTGCCAGGGGGGCAGTGCCGCCCGAATTTGAATGCCAGCCGTGCCGTTGGGCAGCGTCACCGGCTCGGTGTGTTCAATCATCACCACGGCATTGGCCCAGCTTGGCAAAGGGTGGCCGGTGTTGACCGCCTGAATGGGTCGCGCCACGCTATCGGGCGGGGTTTCGCGGTCAATTAGGTTGAGGGTGAGGGGATTTGTTTCGCTTGCGCCCACCGTGTCCTGTGCACGCAGGGCGTAGCCGTCCATGGCGCTGGCGTGGTAGTGGGGGGCGGAAAGTTTGGCAAAAACGGCCGTTGCGGTAAAACGGCCGTTGGCCTCCGCCACCGGAATCGTTTCGCTGCCCAATGGCCGCCACAAATCAGCCGCCTCTAAAGCCGTCCGCAGAGCCGCCTGCGCCTCATCCAGCGGAATGTCCTCAAGGTAGATATGTCTTTTCATACTGCATGAATATAATGAGTTTTGGTATACTTGCCCATCCCATTCTGGATTTTACCAGATTGACGCTTTAGAAGTTGAACCGCAGAGTTCGCAGAAGGCGCAAAGAAAGAGACAAACGGCTAAATCTGTAATGGTCAGAGGTTAACAGAAAGAAAATCACGCAAAGGCGCAAAGACGCAAAAGGAAACTTGGCGGGCTTTACGCCTTTGCGTGAGATATTTCAGTTTAACACCTTTGATCGCTATAAAAATCGGCTAAATCTCTGCGTTCTTTGCCCCTCTGTAGTTAAATTGTCAACAATGCAAGATTTGCTTAACCTCAACAACCCGGCCCCGCTCCGTCTGGACGATTTGGCAATCAACATGCTCTTGGGCATTGTGCTTGCCAGTGCGTTGGCCTGGTTCTATATCCGCTACGGCCAATCCCTCTCCAACCGCGCCAAATTTGCCAACATGCTGCCCGTGTTGGCGCTTGTCACCATCCTCATCATCTCCGTCGTCAAATCCTCGCTGGCCCTGTCGCTGGGGCTGGTGGGCGCACTTTCCATTGTCCGCTTCCGCACCGCCATCAAAGAACCCGAAGAGCTGATTTACCTCTTTACCGCCATTGCCATTGGGCTGGGGCTGGGTGCCGACCAACGCTGGCCGACGGTGGTCGCCATTGCCATCATTTTGGCTTACCTTTATGTGCGAACGTTGCTGACCCCACAAGCGCGAAAAAACAACCTGTACCTAACCCTCTCCACGCCTGATGAGGCCACCACTTTTGCCGACATCAACAGCCTGCTGCTGCAATACACAACCGCCGCTGAACTTCGCCGTTTAGACCATCTCAACGGCACGCTCCACGCCACCTATCTGGTCAACTGCCGCGACAACAACGCCTTGGCGGTGCTGCTTGATGCGCTCAAAGCGCAGCAACCAAAGGCGGAGTTTAGCTTTGTGGAACAGGACAACACCTTGGGCGCATAGCCACCCATGAAAATCCATCCTCCAGACAGACCCATGCCGTCCAGCCGTATCGGGCTGGGGCTGGTTTTCGTGTTGCTCTTTTTGCTGGGGCTAACCATTGGCAATCGGCATTGGATTGGGGACACGATAGCAAATTTGCCTAGTGCGGCGACGGTGCGGGAATGGATGCAGCCGCCGGCCGATTTGCCTCTGCTGACTATTGACATGCCGTTTGCCAACTACAGCCTGCTGCTGGAAAAACGAACGGCCGCTTTTGCCACCGGTGCCGTTCTTGCAACCCCCAACGACTTTGTCAACGCCGACATCCGCCTGACGCAGAACGGGCAAACCACCACGATTCCCGTGCGGCTGCGGCTGCGGCAGGGGCCGGCCGACTGGCTGGTGGAAGGGGGAAAGTGGGCATTTGACGGGCAAACACGGCAAAACACAGTGCTGCTGGGGTTGCAGCAGTTCAGCTTGCAAGACCCGGCCACCAATGGCTGGCTCAATCAGTGGTTGTTTACCGAATCGCTGGCCGAGGCAGGCATTTTGGCGGCGCGGCAGCAGTTTGTGCAATTGGTGTTTAATGGCGAAGCCAAAGGCATTTACGTCTTGCAAACAAAGTGGGACATGGCCGCACTGGCGGCGCAGGGGCGTGAGCCGGGGGCAGTGGTGGGGTTTGACACGGCGCGGCTGTGGCTGGCGCGGGGGCAATTTGATGGGGATTGGGCAGCAGCATTGGCCGACCCCGTTGCCCGTGTGTCGCTGGATGATTACCGTTTGTTGGAAGTGGCGACGGAGCGTGACCCGTCGCTGGCGCAAGATGAAGTTTTGACGGCGCAGTTTGAGGGGGCAGTAGGACGGCTGCGGCAGATGCAGCAGGGGGAAATTGCCCCAGCAGCGGTTTTTGAGGCGGCGCAATATGGGGCGTTTTTGGCACAGGTGGATCTGTGGGGGGCAATGGGGGCGGTGTCGCTACTGAACACGCAGTTTTTTGCCGACCCTACGACGGGTCGGCTGGAACCGATTGCAGGCAATGGCAGCCCGCTGGCTGACCCAGAAGCGCGGATTGAGCCGCTCCATTTTTTTAATGATCCCCAGATTGCGGCGGCGTATGTGCAAACGGCCGTTTCCCTTACCGATCCTGCTTATGTTGACCAGCTTGAAGCCAATTATGGGGCGGCGTGGGTGCAGCTCAACAAAGCCGTTGCCGCTGAGGTAACGCTGGAACCACCGTGGGATGCACTGCGGCAGCGGCAGGAGCTATTGCGACGCACGCTGGAGCCAGTGGAGCCGGTGCTGGCTTATCTGGGGCCACCGTCGGCCACGGCAGAGGGGGTGGTGGAAATTGAGCTGGCGAACCGATTAACGCTACCGCAAGAGCTTGTAGGGTTCCAGTTTGGTGAATCGCTGTTTTTGCCGATGGAACAGGCGTGGGTGCAGGATGGGGAGGGGGTGGGAGAAAACGGCCGTTTTCTCCTCCGCGCCACCCCACCAGACAGCCTGCCTCACTATCTCCGCGTTCGCATCCCCCTCACCGTGCTGCAAAACGCCAACCCGCCCCTCGATGACCTGCGTTCGTTTGACCTGTTTGTGGTGACGCGGTTAGTGGGGCTGGAAAACGGCCGTTTGCTTTCCCTCGTCCGCCCCGGCGTGAGTGTTGAACCCGGTCAGTAGCAGTCTCGGATGAGGCGATTGCACAAATTTGACCGCCCCCTGTATACTGTTACAAGCGTATGAGTAATGATTCCCAGACCCAAGTAAGCGGCTCGGTGGAGCGTGTGACCTATTACAATGAGGAGAATGGGTACTCGGTGATTCGGCTGAAGTCGGATTCGCGGGGGATGCTGCCGTTTAAGTATGCCAGCGATGGGTTGGTGACGGTGGTGGGCAATTTGCCGGAGCTACAGCCGGGGGAATGGGTGAAGTTGACGGGGAAGTGGAGCAGCCACCCGCGCCACGGCCGGCAGTTTCAGGTGGAACTGTGTGAAAAATCTATGCCGGCAACAGTGGAGGGGATCAAGCGGTATTTGGGGTCGGGGATGATTCGCGGGGTGGGGCGGGTGATGGCGGAGCGGATTGTCAACCGCTTTGGGGCAGAGACGCTGGATGTAATTGACGAACAGCCCGAAAGGCTGCAAGAGGTGCTGGGGATTGGCAAGCAGCGGATTCGGGGGATTGTGAAGGCGTGGGCAGAGCAGCGGGCGATTCGGGATGTGATGGTTTTTTTGCAGGCACACGGGGTTTCGACGGGGCTGGCGGTAAAGATTTACAAGCGGTATGGGGATGATTCGCTGGCGGTGGTGCAGTCTACGCCGTATAAGCTGGTAAATGATGTGGCCGGGATTGGCTTTATCACGGCCGACAAGATTGCGCGGGCGTTGGGGCTGGCACACGATGACCCGAACCGGATTGAGGCAGGGATTGCCTACACGCTAAACCGAATGGCGGATGAGGGGCATGTGTATGTGCCGCAGACGGAGCTGGAGCCACAGGCTTCGGAGATTTTGGGGGTGACGGCGGAGCAGGTAACGGCCGTTATTGACCAGCTCACAACCAACAACTTCATCCAGCGCGACACCCTCACCTATGAAATCAGCCAGCCCGACGTGGGCAAAACAGTGCAGGAAGAAAAGGCCGTCTACCTAACCCCATTTTTCTACTCCGAAGTGGGAGCCACTAAACGTATCCAGCAGATTATTAGCCATCCCACCAGCCGACTGGCGGGCTTGCGCCAGGCGGTAAACAGTAACCGGTTATCGGTAATCAGTGAGGGGATGGTGTTGGCCGAGCAGCAGTTGGAGGCGATTAAAACGGCCGTTTCCCACAAAGTCACCGTGTTAACCGGCGGCCCCGGAACCGGCAAAACCACCACCCTCCGCGCCCTGCTCGATTTGCTTGACCGGCATCACCACACCTATCTGCTGGCCTCCCCCACCGGTCGTGCCGCCAAGCGGCTGGCCGAAGCCACCGGGCGTGAAGCCAAAACGATTCACCGGTTGCTGGAATTTAACCCTGGTGAAGGGTTTGGCCGCGACCAAAACAACCCGCTCGATGCTGACATGATCATCATTGACGAAGCTTCGATGCTGGATTTGGTGTTGGCAAATACGCTGCTGAAGGCGGTGGGCAACGACAGCCATCTGCTGCTGGTGGGGGATGTGGATCAACTGCCGTCGGTGGGGGCGGGTGATGTGCTGCGTGATTTGATTGATTCGGGAAAAACGGCCGTTATTCGCCTGCAAACCATCTTCCGCCAGGCCGCCGACTCACTCATTATCCACAACGCCCACCGCATTAACCAGGGGCTGATGCCGGAAACGCTACCAGATGGCAAGGATTTCTTTATTTTTGTCAAGCCAGAGATGGAAGAAACGGCCGAATTGCTGGTGGATATTGTCAAAAACCGGGTGCCGGACAAATTCCACCTTGACCCGCTAGACGATATTCAGGTGCTGGCTCCCATGTACAACGGGCTGGTGGGTGTGACCCAGTTGAATGAGTCGTTGCAAGAGGCGTTGAACCCCGGAAACGGCCGTAAACCAGAGCGGCGGCTGGGCGGGCGCGTCTTCCGCGTCGGCGACAAAGTGATGCAGACGGTCAACAACTATGACAAAAACGTCTACAACGGCGACATTGGCCGCATCGTGGGGCTAGACATCTTGCAGCAGACGATTACGGTGAGCATTGACGGCAACCCCGTTGTTTATGATTTTTTGGAAGCGGATGAACTCGTCCACGCCTTTGCCATTAGTGTTCACAAAAGCCAGGGCGCGGAGTATCCCTGCGTTGTGATACCGATGGTGATGCAGCATTACATGATGCTTCAGCGCAACTTGCTCTATACGGCCGTTACCCGCGCCAAAAAGCTGGCGATTTTGGTAGGAACCCGCCGCGCCATTCACATTGCTGTCAAAAATGACAAAGTAACACAGCGCCACACGGCGCTGGATTGGCGCTTGCAAAACCGATAGGAGGTTGACAAATGGTGTGGCGTGAAGCGGATTCGCAAGCTTTTATTGATTACGGCCGTTATTTTGTGCCAGAACGGGAACTGCAAATCAAGTTGTTTTGTGACCTAGTGCCGGGGGAAAACGGCCGTTTTGATATTCTCGAACTATGCTGTGGGGCGGGGCTGCTAGCCGAAGCCTTGCTAACACGCTTCCCTACGGTCATTGTTCATGGCTATGATGGTTCGCCAGAGATGTTGACCCATGCCAAGCAGCAGTTGGCAGACTATGGCGATCACTTTCGGCCGCGCCTGTTTGATTTAGCCGATAGCAGTTGGCGGGCAACTGAACCAACGTATCATGCCGTTGTCTCATCACTGGCCGTGCATCATTTGGATGGCGAGCAAAAACAGCAGCTTTTTGCCGACGTTTACCGGATGCTGCTGCCGGGTGGGGTATTTTTGCTGGCCGATGTGGTGCAGCCCGTGAGCGAAGCGGGAACGGCCGTTGCGGCCGATATGTGGGACGAAGCCACACGCCAACGCGCATTACAGCTTGATGGTACCCTCGATGGCTTTGCCTATTTTCAGGATGAACAATGGAATATGTATCGTTACCCGGAACTGCCAGAAAGTAGCATTGATAAACCCTCTTCTATATTTGACCAGCTCAAATGGTTAGAAAAAGCTGGCTTTGGTCAGGTCGATCTATTCTGGATGAAAGCTGGTCACGCCCTGTTTGGCGGTTCTAAGTAGCTTGCGCTACAAGATATTTTCGTCTTTTTAACGTAAAAGCCTCGTAAAAAGATAGGAACTGCATCAGAAACCATAGGCCGTTTTTAGTGAATGGAGTATAATTTTCCCCATTCATACGCCCCCCGTGTGTATGGTGTGCTAATGAGGCCGAACTGTTTTTGATGAGCTAATGGCCGTGGGAGCCTGACGATTTTAGCGAGGCGTTTGCAACTGTAAGTCTGTGATGCAACAGCAGTTCGCTTTTGTCACCGAGCAAAATGAGCGTTACGCAGGATATTAAAAGCCGATTAGATATTGTTGATATTGTGTCCGAACAGGTGCCGCTGCGTAAATCGGGACACAATTATGCTGGCTTTTGTCCATTTCATTCCAACACCCGCACCCCCGCATTTTATGTTTTCCCCGAAACCCAAACGTGGCGTTGTTTTGGTGCTTGTGCCGACGGTGGCGATTTATTCACCTATGTGATGAAAAAAGAGGGATGGGAGTTCCGCGAAACGCTGGAATATTTGGCGCGGCGGGCTGGCGTAACGCTGGAAACGGCTCCTCCGGTAGACAAGGCGCAGCAAGCCTTTGCCAACAAAATGGAGGATTTGCTGGGGGCGGCGGCTGATTATTTTCATCAACTGCTGCTGTATGCGCCCCAGGCCGAACAGGCGCGGCGTTATGTCGAGCGGCGTGGTTTGACGGCCGAAACGCTGGCAACGTTCCAGCTTGGGTACGCGCTTGATTCATGGGATGCGTGTCGCTCCCATTTTACGGCACAGGGTTACAGTGACGATGATTTGCTGCAAGCGGGAATGCTGACCGAGAACCCAGAGAAGGGAACCCGCTATGATCGTTTTCGCAACCGGCTGATGTTTGCCATTCGTAATGTGGAGGGGCAGGTTGTCGGTTTTGGTGCACGCACGCTGGAAAAAGATGGCATCCCCAAATACCTGAACTCGCCGCAAACGGCACTGTTTGACAAAAGCCATTTGCTTTATGGACTGGATTTGGCGCGGCGGCATGTACGTGAGGCGCGGCAGGCGGTCATTGTTGAAGGGTATATGGATGTGATCCAGGCGCACCAGGCTGGGTTTGGCAATGTGGTGGCGCAGATGGGCACGGCCTTGACGGAACAGCAATTGCAACTCCTTAAGCGTTATACTAAGCGTTTTGTGTTAGCCTTGGATGCTGATGCCGCTGGGCAGAAGGCGACACTGCGGAGTTTGCAGGTGGCGCGGGAGACGTTGGATAAGGATTATGAGGTGCGGTTTGACGCTCATGGGCTGGTGCGCCACGAGGCGCGGCTAAAGGCAGACATTCGGGTGGTGACGATGCCGGATGGGGAAGACCCAGACAGCATTATTCGCGCCGATATGACGCGGTGGCCGCTGCTGCTGGCGCAGGCGCGGCCGATTGTGGATTATGTGATTGATACGGCAACGGCCGATTTGGATTTGACGGATGCTAAGGCAAAGTCGGCAGTGGCGCAGCAGGTATTGCCGCTGATTTTGGAGTTGGGCGACCCGGTGGAGCGGGAACATTATCGCCAACTGCTGGCGCGGGCACTGCAAGTGGATGAGATGACGTTGCGGCAGATGCCGACGGCGCAGGATGGAAAAAGAGCCGTGGCTCCGGTGGTGGGGCAGAAGCAGGTTGTGGCGAAGCCGGTGAGTGGTGGGGGGCGGAAAACGGCCGTTAATAACCGTGAAGCCAACTTCTTGCGCCACTGTTTGCAATATCCCCAGCTTTTGCTGCAGATTAACCAGCAATTGCGCCAAGCTCGCCAGCCGGAGCTGGGTGAAACAGATTTTGGGCAGGTTGAAGACCGCGCATTGCTAGGACAAATGTACCAACAACTTCGCTATGGCGTGGTTGCCGTGCGCTCAGAACTGTGGGATAGTTCAGATGATGTTCTTCGAGAGCGAATAAAAACTTTGGAAAAATTACCTCTAATTGCTGAATCCCAACTCGATAACCTGGCGGAAAAATTGGTACACTCGGTATTGGATTGGCGCTGTGATCGTATTAAGCAGCGTAATCGGGAGTTGCAGCAACTGCTGCGGGTTCAGCGTGAAGAGGTAGCCGATCAGCGGGATTTTTATCAGCAGATTCTGGCGGGGAGCCAAGAATTGCAGCGAATTAACCGGGCAAAAGAAGCGATGTCGGCGGTGGGGCGTCGGCGAGCAGAACAGGGGTAAACGGCCGTTTGCCTAAATTATTATTTAATAGATAGAACTTGGTTTGAATGAGGGGCATATGCATCGAAATTCAAAAATTGAAGACGAAGATATTGACGAAGCCGAAGAACTGGAAGAAGGCAGTGGGCTTGATCTGGAAGAACTCATCAAAAAGGCACGCCGTTCCCGTGAAATTGATGAGGCAGATGTGCAGGCTATCCTGGCAACCGCAACCGAAGATGAGGCGGGAATGCTGTATGAGCGGCTGCAAAAGCTCAACATCCGTATTGTCTCCGATTCTGGAGAAACGGTTGATAATGATGATACTTCAAATCTGCTTGACCTTGACGAAGATTTTGAAGAGAGCGACGATGACGATGACGATGACTACTTAAATGTCATTGTTGAAGATGACCCGGTACATACCTATCTAAAGGAAATTGGGCGTGTTCCACTGCTGTTGCCAGAGCAGGAGATTTGGCTTTCGACGCAGCTCTCAGCTGCCAATACGCTGGATCGCCATAATGCGGCTGAAGTTGGCTTGGAACAGGCGATGATCGCCAACTATGAAGAGCTGCTGGGTGGCTGGGCGCAGTTGGAACAGGCGCGTATACAGCTAGGGGTTGACCCGGTTCAGATAGGCAAGCTGTTTGATGAAGCGCGTGAACTGCGGATTAGCTGGCAAGATATGCATCGTTCGTACTTGCGCGATTATCTGAATGAAGGGCGCTGGGGGCAAGATGAAGCGTGGATGGATTTAGCCGAGGGCGTGTTTGAAACCTTTAATGCGATCTATGTTCTCTCGGATGAACTATCGGCTCAGGTGTTGGCGTGGTATGGGGAAAACGGCCGTTTTCCCAATGTCGAAACCTTCACCGAATGGGTACACGACCACGCCGGCAGCCTGAGCTATAACGAATTCATGATCCGAGATTTGGCCGAAAGTGCCAAAGTTAGCCTTACCCGTGCCAACCTGCGTTTGGTCGTCAGCGTCGCCAAACGCTACATGGGGCGTGGTATCCACCTTCTTGATCTTGTGCAGGAAGGTAACGTCGGGCTACTTCGCGCCGTCGAAAAATTTGACCACACCAAAGGGTTCAAATTTAGCACCTATGCTACCTGGTGGATTCGCCAGGCTGTCAGCCGCGCTATCGCCGACCAAGCACGTACTATTCGCATCCCTGTCCACATGTTTGAGACCATCAACAAGATCGTCAAAAAACAGCGCGAACTGGTGCAGCAGCTTGGGCACGAACCATCCGTTGAAGAGCTGGCTCTGGAGCTAGACTTCTTGACCCCTGACGAGTCCGATAAAATTAAGGAATCCATCAAAAACGACCGGGTGATTGACCCCATGCTCAACCGCAAATGGCGACAAGCCGTTAGCAAAATCCGTGACATTCTCCGTATTTCTATGGATCCCATGTCGTTGGAAACACCCGTTGGTAACAACGACGAAGCCACTGAGTTTGGCGACTTCATCAAGGATGATAGCGTCGTTGAACCCGTTGATGCCGCCTCTAAAGAATTGCTGCGTGAGCAAATTCGCAATGTCTTAGGCTTCCTCAGCGACCGCGAGCGCGAAGTGCTGGAAATGCGGTTTGGCCTAAACGATGGCAAAGACCACACCCTCGAAGAAGTGGGCAAAAGCTTTGGTGTTACCCGCGAACGCATTCGCCAAATTGAAGCCAAAGCCCTCCGCAAACTACGCCATCCCAGCCGCAGCAAATCACTCCGCGACTACCTCAGCTAAATGCTTGAATAGCTGAAATAAAACACAAAAAGCGCAAGACAATCTCTTGCGCTTTTTTGTTGTCTATCATTGTCCAAAATCCCAAAACTTGGTACTCTTTTGGCAAGCTTACAAACCAATGCGTTTTGCTTGCATATACTGCTTGTGATAAAATGCACATAGCCTTATGTAAGCGCAAATAAACGAAAATTGTGTTTACCTGCGTAAAGTCTGGCAGCATACAACTAAAACAAAGGCTTTGCGTGATTAACCTCTGGGAAGAGATATGGATCAAATACTGCTCGACTATCTACCAATTGCTGTCCTAATCGGTATTGGCATCTTCTTTGCGGTGCTGTTGCCTAGCCTTTCCGTTAGCCTGGGGCCAAAACCACCCAAAGACCGCAATCTCGCTCCCTACGAGTCGGGGATGGTAGCGATTGGTGAGGCACAGCGGCGGCTCCCGGTAAAGTTTTACCGAATCGCAGTGCTTTTTATCCTCTTTGATGTTGACATTATTTTATTAGTACCGTGGGCTGTTGCCTTTCGCAAGCTGGGTATTTATGGATTGGTTGCCATGCTTATTTTCATGGTGATGTTTATTCTGGGTGATGCTTGGGTGTGGAAGAAAGGAGTCTTGGAATGGGAATAGAACAAAAGCTGGGCGATATGGGGATTGTGACCCATCGTCTAGAAGATCTGGTGAACTGGGGTCGCACCAACGCGATGTGGCCGCTTTTGTTTGGCTTGGCTTGCTGCGCCATTGAAATGATGGATACACAGGCGGCTGCTTATGATGCTTCGCGGTTTGGGATGGAGCTAAATCGGCCGTCGCCACGTCAATCAGACCTGATGATTGTTGCCGGCCGCGTTTCGCGCAAAATGGCTCCTGTTGTCCGGCGCTTGTACGACCAAATGCCTAACCCCAAGTGGGTCATTGCCATGGGTGATTGCGCCTCCTGCGGTGGTATTTTTAACAACTATGCCATTGTCCAAGGTGTGGACGAAATTGTTCCCGTTGATGTCTATGTTGCTGGCTGCCCTCCGCGTCCCGAAGCCCTTATTGACGGTATCATGACCCTGCATGAAAAAATCCGTGGCGACAGAATTAAGGATTGGGCCTAATGAAACGCGAACAATTAGTTGTTGAAAAAATCAAACAAGCTACACCTGATGCCATTGAAGATAGCAATGACTTTCGTGGGGAACAAACCCTGTTTATCAAGATGAATCGGCTGAAGAAGGTCTGCACGCTGCTGCGTGATGACCCAACACTGCAATACAACTTTCTTTCCGATGTCACGGCCGATGACCTGCTTCCCGAGTTTCCCCGTTTTGCTGTGAACTACCATCTTTATTCCATTCCCCACAAGCACCGTTTGCGGTTGCGTGTACTGGTCGAAGATCCAGAGAAAGGCCCGCAGACTGTCGGTGATATTTGGAAGGTAGGCACCTGGCTAGAAATGGAAGTGTGGGATTTGATGGGTGTTTCTTTTAAAGGAAACAATCATTTGCGCCGTCTTTTCTTGCCAGAGGATTGGCAAGGGCATCCTTTGCGGAAGGATTACCCGTTGGGGTACGAAGAAGTTCAGTTTTCTTTTAACTGGCAAGAAGTGGATGCCAAAAAGCCCTACGCCAAGGATTGATTTTAGGGTCAAGTGGGGTGTTGCCGACACGCCACACCTGCGAGAGAAATTATGCTAACGTCTGGTAGCGACACCATTAAAGAATTGACCGTAGAGGAACTCCGTGCCAAAGTTGGGACGGGGATGACGATTGAGGATGCTGAAGAGCATATGCTATTGAGCATGGGGCCACAGCATCCTAGCACGCACGGCGTGCTGCGTCTGTTGCTGGAGCTGGATGGGGAAAACATTGTGAATCTGGCTCCTGACATTGGCTTTTTGCACACGGGTGTGGAAAAGACAATGGAGTCAAAGACCTACACCAAGGCACTGGTGATGACGGATCGTCTCGATTATCTGTCGCCGATGTCCAACAACCTGGGCTACGTTTTGGCGGTGGAAAAACTGTTGGGTGTAGAAGTAACACCACGGGCGCAGGTGATTCGCGTTATTCTGTCTGAACTGGCGCGGATTTCTAGTCACCTGGTCTGGTTGGCAACCCATGCGCTGGATTTGGCAGCGATGTCGGTTTTCCTCTATTGCTTCCGCGAACGGGAATATATTCTGGATGTGTTTGAGATGGTCGCCGGGCAGCGGATGATGGTGAGCTATTTCCGGCCGGGTGGGTTGTGGCGTGATGTGCCGGAGGAGTTTGAACCGGCCGTTCGTCAATTCCTCGACTTTTTCCCCGCCAAAATTGCTGATTACGAAGCCCTGCTCAAAAACAACCCGATTTGGTTGCAGCGCACCAAAGATGTAGGCTACATCTCAGCCGATGATGCTGTGTCTTGGGGACTGACGGGGCCAAGCCTTCGTGGTTCTGGCGTTGATTGGGATATTCGCAAAGCCCAGCCCTACTTGGGATACGACAAATACGAATTTGACGTGCCGTTGGAAACAGATGGTGATGTCTATGCGCGTTATCGCTGCCGGATGCGGGAATTTTGGGAAAGTTTACGCATTATTCGCCAAGCATTGGACAAGCTCCCAAGTGGCCCTGTTAATATTTCTGACCGCAAAATTGTGCCGCCGCCCCGTTCTGAGCTAGGGCATAGTATGGAAGCGGTTATTCACCACTTCAAGCTGTGGACGGAAGGGTTTAAGGCTCCGACCGGGTATGTGTATAACAGCGTAGAGTCACCGCGTGGTGAATTTGGCTGCTATATTCGCGGTGATGGTTCGCCAAACCCGGCGCGGGTGCATTTCCGTACCCCGTCGTATGTCAATTTGGCCTCGCTGCCACAGATGGGCAAAGGGGTCTTTGTGGCTGACCTGGTGGCGATTATTGGTTCGGTAGACATTGTTTTGGGTGAAATTGACCGGTAGGAGTAGCGTGGCATGATTCAGGATAAATACGCAGAAGAAATTAAGGGGATTTTGGCGCGTTACCCAACCAAAAAATCGGCCGCCTTGCCGTTGATGCATCTGGCGCAGCGCGAATATGGGCATATGAGCCGCGAGGCGATGCAGGAAGTGGCCTCAATTTTGGATTTAGACCCCACGCATATTTTGTCGCTGACTGGTTTTTACACCTTGTATTATGAGGAACCAGTTGGCAAGTATGTGCTTGAGGTTTGCAACGATTTGGCCTGTGCCTTGAAGGGTGCCGACGAGTTTGTGGCGATGGCGAGCGAGAAGCTGGGCATTGACGTGGATGAGACGACGTCCGATGGATTGTTTACACTGAAAACGGTGATGTGTCTGGCGGCATGTGACCGAGCACCGATGTTGCAGTGTAATTTGGCTTTCCATGAACATTTGGATGAGGCCAAGTTCGAGGCGTTGCTTGCCAAGCTGCGGGCAGAGGCTGCCTCTGGCAAGATGGCACCGTCGGTGGTCGAGAAGATTGCGGCGTATGCCAAGCAATCGTAACCATTTGGTGAGGTTGAGATAGATGGCTCACATTTTATTACGGCATCGAGACGTTGAGAATATTCATCAGTTGGATGTGTACCGCCAAAACCAGGGGTACGAAGCGTTGCAGAAGGTTTTGGGCATGGAGCCGGCCGCTGTGACAAACATCGTGCGTGATTCTGGCCTGCGGGGACGCGGGGGGGCTGGTTTCCCGACGGGCATGAAGTGGGGGTTTATCCCCAAGGGGGCAGGGGAAAAATATGTCGTTATCAACTCTGACGAGTCAGAGATGGGGACATTCAAAGATCGGGAACTGCTGGAGCGTAACCCCCATCAGGTGATTGAAGGCGCGTTGATTGCGGCGTATGCGATTGGGGCGAAGCAGATTTACAACTATTGTCGCGGCGAATTTATGGACGCGGGGTATGCCTTTGAGCAGGCACTGAAAGATTGTTATGCCAACGGGCTGCTGGGCGAAAACATTTTGGGCAGCGGCTTTAGCTGTGATTTTTCGATGTATTTTGGGGCTGGTGCCTATATTTGCGGTGAAGAGACGGCGCTGCTGAATTCGCTGATGGGGAATTTGGGGCAGCCGTGGAGCAAGCCGCCGTTTCCGGCCGTTGAAGGATTGTATGCACGGCCAACGGTGGTGAATAACACCGAGACGCTGGCAAACGTGCCGCCGATTATTTTGAATGGGGCGGAGTGGTACAAGCAGTTCGGCACCGACAGAAGCCCGGGGCCAAAGATTGTCTGCCTGAGTGGGCACGTCAATAAGCCGGGCAACTATGAGATTATTATGGGGATGACCTACCGCGAGCTGATTTACAGTGAAGAATACGGCGGTGGGATTTCCAATGGCAAGGCGTTTAAGGCAATGCTTCCCAGCGGTGGTTCTGGCCCGGTGGTGGTTGAGGACGCGCTGGATGCGCCGATGACGTATGAGGGGTTAACGCCATTTGGATCGGTCATGGGGTCAGCGTCGGTGGTGATCATGGACGAGACGGTTGACATGGTTTGGATGGCGATGAAGTGTGTCCACTTTTTCCATCATGAGTCTTGTGGCAAGTGTACGCCGTGCCGCGAGGGGACGTATTGGATGGAGAAGCTGTTGAAGCGGATTTACAAGGGGCAGGGGACGCAGGAAGATTTGCAGACGCTGCGGAGTGTGGCGAGCAATATTGGTGGGCGGACGCTGTGTGCGCTGGGTGATTTTGCCATTAATCCGGTGCTTTCGACTTTCCGCCATTTCCCGCAGGAGTATGAGGCGAAGATCAAGCCGGCTGCTGCGGTGAATGGACAGGGGAAGACAAAAACGGCCGTTCCCGTAGCCGCCGACTAGGGTTATCAAACCAAAACAGCCCCCGGTACCTTGCCAGGGGGTTTCGTTGTCAAATGCGAACTGGAAGAGGATCAGCATGAGTGATCTCGTAACATTGAGTGTAGATGGTGTGGAAGTGAGCGTTCCCAAGGGGACATTGGTTGTAGATGCAGCCAAGCAGATTGGGAACGACATTCCCGTATTTTGCTACCACCCCAAATTGGAACCGGTGGGCATGTGCCGGATGTGTTTGGTTGAGATTGGTTTGCCAATGCGCGATAGGGCGACTGGTGAGCCGTTGCTGAACGAAGACGGCACGCCGCAAATTAATTTTGGGCGCGGGTTGCAAACAGGCTGCACCGTACAGGTAAGCCCTGGCATGGTGGTACGCACCAAAACCGACCCGGTGGAACAGGCACGCGCCGACGTGATTGAGTTTTTGCTCACCAGCCACCCGCTGGACTGCCCCATTTGCGACAAAGGCGGCGAATGCCCGCTGCAAAACCTGACCATGCGCCACGGCCGTGGCAACAGCCGAATGGTTTTTGCTGACAAGCTGCATATGCAAAAGCACGTACCGCTGGGCGACCTGATCTTCTTGGATCGGGAACGGTGCATTCAGTGCGCTCGCTGCGTTCGCTTCCAAGATGAAGTGGCTGGCGATCCGGTGATTGGCTTCCATAATCGGGGACGGCATTTGGAAATTGCCACGCTGTCGGAGCCAGGTTTTGACAGCTATTGGAGTGGGAACACGACCGACATTTGCCCGGTTGGGGCGTTGACAACGGCCGATTTTCGCTTTGGGGCGCGGCCGTGGGAGTTAACCCCGGTGGCAACCTTATCGCCCCATTGTCCGTCCGGCAGCAACATGACGGTTAGCACGCGGCGCGAAGCCAAAGCGGGTGGGCGCAGCGTGATTAAGCGGGTGATGCCGCGCCAACATGAGGCGGTGAATGAGATTTGGATTTCGGATAAAGACCGCTTTGTGCATCATTTTGCCGAGTCGGCTGACCGGCTGACCCAGCCGTTGGTGCGGAGGAATGGCAAGCTGGTGGCAGCAAGCTGGACTGAGGCGCTGGATGTGGTGGCTGGAAAGCTGCAGCAGGCAGGAACGGCCGTTGCTGGCGTCAGCGGCGACCGACTGAGCAATGAAGATTTGTTCCTCTTCCAACAGTTGTTCCGCAAAGGGCTGAAGAGCAACAACCTTGATTTGGCAAACGGCCGTTTGGCCGGTGGCGACATCGCGGCCCAGGTTGGCATCAGCAGCGGCAGCAATTTGAAAGAGTTGGGCAAGGGGGACGTGGTTGTTGTTGTTGCCAGTGACCTGCACGAAGAAGTCCCCGTGTGGTGGCTGCGGCTAAAGCAAGCGGCCGAACGCGGTGCCGCCATTGTGACGCTCAATGTGCGCGGCACGCGGCTGGACAAATATGCCAAACACGCTTTGCGCTATGTTCCCGGCGAAGCTGTGGCAACGTTGCGCCAGTTGGTCAATCAATCCAAGGTCGAAACCGACGGCCAGAGTGATGACCCGATTGCCGCCGCTGCCGCAACGGTGGGTAGTGCCGGTAATTTGGTAGCGTTTTATGGAGCCGAAGGGCTGACCTATGACGAAACCGAGTCGGTTGCCAAGCTGCTGGCAAATTTGCTGCTGCTGAAAAATGGTGACGGGCACGCGGGCAAGAAAAACAACGGCCTCATCCCCGTTTGGCCGCACAACAATACTCAGGGGGCCTGGGACATGGGGATTCACCCCTCGTTTGCCCCCGGTTACAAAGCAG
>JAGQGA010000360.1 GCA_020432595.1 Anaerolineales bacterium
ATTTTCTGGTCATGCTCGAAGTTTACCCCGAATTCATTCAGGTTTGGAGAAACTTGCTTCTCCGACAAACTGCTAGTTGTGCGGTACGGTGACGGTGGTGGTAGCGATTGTGCTGTTGCCACAGCCATCGGTAACTTGGTAGGTAAGGGTGTAAATACGGCCGTTGCCGTTGCCAGCCCGTTCGGCTCGTAGATCAACATGGTAGGTGTCAATGATCACGATGTCGTTGGGTTTGTCGCCATCGCCCAGCCCATTATCAGCTTCGCTAGATGTGACATCAATCAGGGTAATGGTTGGGCTTTGGTCAAAGTTGTCGCTGGCGGTGACGGTGGCGGTGACGGTGACGTATTTGTGATTCGGAGGCCACAGGGTGTCGGGCGATACCGAGACAGACAGCGTTGGGGCGATTTCGTCGCAGACGTTCAGGCCAACCACAACGGGATCGTGGTCAGAAGCGCGGTAGGCGTTGGCTTCGTACAGCGCATCTTGGGCGGGCTGCTTGAAGGTGGTGTCGTAGTCCAAGATGTCGGGTTCGTCGGCGTTGATGTGCCAGGTGGCTGCGCCTGTTACCTCGTCTAGCAGGTCATCATTGGCAAGGGCGTAATCCAGATAGCCAAGCTGCCCGTCAAAGACATAGGAGTAGGCTTCTTCACCGCCATAGAGACCTTCGAGATCGGTGTAGCCACCGTTGGCTAGAACATCAATAGGATCTTCTTTGTCGTAAGAATTGAGATCGCCAATGATGAGGAAGTCAGCATCGCCGCTGCCGGTGGGGTCGGTGGCGAGCCAATCAACCAATTCTTGGGCGGCCAGGGTACGGGTAACGTTACAACTGCCCTGTTCGGGGTCGTCGTCGCCAGCACCACACTCGGAGCCTTTGGATTTGAGGTGATTGACCACTACGGTGAAGATACCGCCGGTGTTGTTATCCATGAAGGTTTGGGCTAATGCCGGCCGATTTTTGTCTTGTCCCGTATTGTTAGGGTCGAGGAAGTCGGCAGAGTCAAGGACGGCATGGCTGCCTACGGGGGTTACAGTGGCGGATTTGTAGATGATTGCCACGGTAATCTCATCGCTGCCGATGGAGCCGGTGGTGATGGCGCTGTAAGTACCGCTGCCCACCAGACTGTTGAGTCCGTAGACGAGGTCATCGAGGGCAATGCCGTTGTTTTCAATTTCGATGAGGCCAACAACGTCGGCATCAATAGCTTGCAGAGCCGCAAAGATTTTGTCGCGCTGGCGGGTGAATTCGTTGGTGTCGTTGGCACCACGGCTGTTGAGGGTGGTGAAGTAGTTGAGGACATTGAAGCTGGCAACGTGGAGCGAGCCGCCGTCGTCTTCGGGGGCGGCGGTGCGGTCGTTAACGGCCGTATAATCCGCTCCTTGTGTTGGCTGCACGCGGTAGAGATCGAAGGCGTAGTGCATAACACCCGTGACGTTGTCGAGTTCGTCACCGCCCCGGAAGCGGTTGCTGAGGGTAAACTCGGCTCCGTTGGGGTGGATGGCGGGGTCGGGATTTGATGCGGTGCGGCCGTCGTCAATGGTAATGCGGCTGCGGTTGTTGAGGTCGGCCAGGGCAGCAGCGGCGGCGGAACCGGGTTCATAAACGGCCGTTGGTTGGAACTGCCGTTCTGGAGCTACCACAATTTCACCAAAGCGATCAAAGTTGAAATACTCGTTGATCACCAGCGTTTGCGGGAAAGTTACGGACATGCTCTCGAACGCTTCAAGGTCGGTGATGGCTGCCACGGGCAGGGTTACAGAGGCAGGCGTAGGAGCCGTATTGTTGCTGCTCACCACGCTCACAGATGATACGCTTATTAATTCTGTCAACCCGTTAAATTCTGTAGCTGTGCCAACCACTTGCACCTTGTCACCGTTGGCAACATTCACTGCTGGCGAACTGCCATCAAAGACAAAAATGCCTTCTGAGGTAATCGGATCACTGTCAGCATCTGCATCTTCTTCTTGCACAAAGAAGCCATTGAGGTCACCGTTATTGCCGGGGTCGCTGTCTTGGAAGTCGCCGACCACAATCCCCTCAATCTTGACCGTTTGCCCACTCATGGGACTGGTGTCACCATTGCCCTGAATGTCGTGGATGAGCACCGTTGGGACGACAAGAGGACAGCCGCCAAAACTGCTGCCGTCACCCTTTGTGCCGGGCGAATAAAGAGCACCGTTGGCTCCGGCGGCGGTGGTGTGTTTCACCAGCGGGTCGGCTCCGGTAATGTCGGGGTCGCGGGTGAGCGATTGGTTGTCACCGCCTTCGCTGCCGTAGGTGTAGCTGACCACATCTGTGGTGCCGTTGTTGAGTTTGACGGTATCGCCGCCGTTGTTCAGGCCAAGCTGGTTGCTGGAAGCGGTTTGGACGACGCTGCCGCCAAAGCTGCCGGTGGGCGTGCCGCTGGCAAAGACCACGATAGAGCAGCCAGCTATAACGGTGGTGTTGGCAGGGAAGGTGTGGCGCACGGTGACCGCATCACTTAAAGTCCAGCCGCTGATGTCAATGTCGCTGGCTCCGCTGTTGACGATTTCCACAAATTCATCTTGGCTGGTGTTAATGGTTCCGTCCCCGTTGGCATCGCCGTTGGTTGCATCGGGGTCGGCGTGAATTTCGTTGATGACGAGATCGGTTGGCGGGACAACGGTGCAAAGGTCGGCGTTGCTAGTACCAGGAGTGCCGTTGACCGGGTTGAAGGTGAGCTGATTGTTGTCAAAGGTGCCTGTTGGCGCATCGTCACAGCGGTAAGTTCCAGATGGAGCGAAGTTGCCATCCGGGCCGACAACCACCGAACTGTAAGACCGGTCAATTGTGGCATCACCATCAATTAAGGAAACGCTGTCAATAATAGTGTCCCAAGGGATGGTATCAAGCGTGCCATCGTCGTTGGTATCCAAGTCGTCGTTTTTGGCACCGGTGAAGTTGCTGACCAGCAAGTGGGTGACGGGGTTGCCAAAGAATGAGAGGGAGGTGGTAAGATCGGCTGTTACCCCATAGGCAGATTGGGCGGCGGTGTCGGCAGCAAGGAAGAAGCCGTCGGCGGGAATGGTGTGGCCGTCGAGGCTGATGGCTTCGTCAATTTGCCCTGGGTTGAATTCGCCGCTGAGGACGAGGTAGGTCAGACCGTCGAGGCTGGTGTTGGCAGCACCCTGTAGTTCAAAGAATTCGGCATCGGGGCTGGCACTAATGCGGAGTTCATTGATATAGATGCTAGGGGTTGTGCTGCCGCAGTTAGAAGTGTGGCTGCCAATATTGCTCCAATCTTCATTGCTCAACACGATCCATTCAGAGTCGGTGGCGTTGGTACCGCTGGATGTTGCCCAATTGGTGTTGGGTGTGCAAACGGTGGCTTTACGGACTAAAACGTGGTCGGCCATGGCGTTGCTGACCCCAGCAACGGCCCAGCTACCAGGATCCGGCCCATCCTGGCCTACGGCATCAATCAGGTTGCCGTTTTTGGCTAACCCGACGGCATCATTGCCATTATGGGAGATGTTGCCGCTGCTGAGTTGCAGGTTGCCGGCCGTTGCGATGGTTGAAACGGCTGAGGGGTTGTAGACGATGAGGGTTTGCCCGTCATTGAGCGTGCCGGAAAGGGTAATGGTTGCTTCGGACCAAGAGCCACCGTTGCTAATACGCCAGACAGCGTAGCTAGATAAATCAACGGACGCGCCGGTGCCGTTGTAAATTTCGATGTATTTGTTGTTGCTGGAGCCTTCTCCATATTCGGAAATAATGAGGTCGGTCGTGGCAGCAAATGTGGCTGCATTACCCCAAAGGACAAGCGACAATACCAATACTAACGCTAACGTTAAGCGGTGTTTGAAGATCATATTTTCTCCCGATCTATTTTAATTTTGTAATGTGTGATTGGGCAAGATGCCACCAATGCAGGAGGGATGTGGAGTGTAAAAGGCGGGGGGAGACGATGAGGGGAATATTGAGTGACAACAGGGTGTTTTCGATAGGCTCTCCTTCATTTTTGTTAACAAAATAAACGCCATATCATTTCATACTGAGTCTACGCATCTCAAAATGATATAACGTACACGTAAGGAAGAACAGTGTAGCAGATAAAAATCACAAATCAACTGTCATAGCAAGCACGCAGCCGAAAAAAGTACAAAATCTGTATTGCTAGAGATATAGGGGTGGAGGTCTACAGTAGCCAATATAATTAGAATTACAAAGGTTGCCTGCGGATATTAACCAATCTGGATTTGATCGAGGAGCCATTTCCACAGGCGTTGCCAGAAACCGGGGCGACGCAGGCGCTCGACTTCGCGGCGCTGTTGGTCTTTGAGTTCTTTGGTGAGTGGGGAGGGAGAACGGCCGTTTTCCCTCCCTCTCTCCACATTTTGCGCCACATCTTTATGCGTAATCGTCAAAGCCGGGGTTGTCGGTTCGGCATACAACCGATAGCTGGTGCTGGCGCAGCCCAACACCGCACATTTGCCACCGCCTTGCTCCCAGCACGCCCTGTGGTAGAGCGTGCCGCAGCCGCGACAGACTACCGGCACCAGTTCGCGCACCTCAGCATGGCGCTCCACCGGGTTGCTGCAAATAGGGCAGTGCAGGCTAAGCTGGTTGGCTTCCGCAATGTCGTCAAAAGTTATTTGGATGGGGGGGAGTTCTTGTTCTTCCATTAAAGTCGCTATCAGTTGATTATTTGGGGTCATTATACACGAGAAGGGAAAGGGGAGATAGTAATCGGTAATCAGTTATCAGTAATCAGTCACGAAGCTACTGATTGCTGATTACCGATTACTGGCTACTGATTACCACGATCCCGCTGCCCAGTACGGCCAGGCAAAATCATAGCGGCTGACGCGCTGTTGGCGGCGATCCCAGCAGAAGAAGCCGCTGGTGCGGGCGCGGGGATCCAGCACCAGAGCCACGTGCCAGATTTGGGTGAAAAAGTTCTGGTGAATGAATAAATCCATCCCTGACAAAAAGATGCCAAAGCCGGGGTGGGTATGGTACCAGCCCACCATTACCGCTTCTTCATTGGGATACCGTTCGCCGAGGGTGTCGTTGAGGTAGCGCCAGCTTTCGGGGGTGTAGGTGACGCTGGCTCCCTGCATGACGGTGTATTTGGCAACGATGGTGTCTATGATGTGGACGGCATAACGGCCGTCGGGCTGCTTTTCCGGGCGCGGCCCCACCAGCACTCCGGCCACTTCGCGGCTGAGGCTGCTGAGGGCGTGGGCTTGGGAGGCACGCAGGGCGGGTTCGTCAATGAGGATGTCTACGGCAGCCCAAGTGCGGTGCCCCAATGGTAACTGCTGCCCGGCCACGCGCACCCGCGCCTGGCTTTCGGTGATGAGCGTTTTTTGCCCAAGCTGGCGGGCTTCTTGGTCGCGGCTTTCCACTTCCTTGAAGACGGGTTCGGGTTCGGAAACGATGATGCGGTCATGGTAGGCGGGAATGACGATGGTGTCTGCGATGGCCTGGGTGGCACCGCTGCTGGTGGGTTCGCTGGCAGGAGAAACGGCCGTTTCTCCCTCACTCTCACCCTCATCCTCCATCACCTTTTCCGCCAGTTCCTCCACCGGCTCAGTGACAAACGCCGCTTCGTCGTCTGTTTCTGGCGCGACGGTGTCGTCATCGAGCAGTTGGGTGAGCATTTCAGCCTCGTCTTCATCATCTTCATCTGCTTCGTCCACTTCGGAGATGGCTTCAGGGGCGGGTTCTAGCAAAACGGCCGTTTTTTGCCACAGTGCTTCGGGTTCAAGACGCGGCCCTTGCTCATTGACCAGCGCTACCTGCACCTGCACCGTTTCATCGCTGTGTAGGTCAATCAGCCGGATGGTTTGGTAGGTTTCCCAGACATCGCTTTCCCACTGGTCGCCAAACTGCTGTAGGTCGGCCAGGGTGCAGTCGGGAAGGGGTTTATAACGGCCGTTTTGTTCCACCTTGTCGGCCGGGGTTAGCAGCACCGATGCCCGTGCCGTTCGGTCTGCCCCCGGCAGCGAAATGGTGATGACGGCAGCATAGGTGTGGGCATTGGAATGGTTGGTTTGTTCTG
>JAGQGA010000361.1 GCA_020432595.1 Anaerolineales bacterium
GAATGAAGATGCGATCAAGCGCAGCCGAGACTTGGCAGATCGTCACAGGAAGCAGCAAGAACAGCTAAGGCAGCAAGAGGCTCGGCGAAGAGAACAGCAGAGGAATAATTTGCATCGTAAACGGTAAAATAGCGAGGTAATTTTGACTAGCAAAAAACCTCCGAAGTCTCCAAGACTTCGGAGGTTTTAGGCACAGCCTCAATGCTAATACCTTCACAATGCAATTTTGTACGCTGAACAAGGAAATTAACCACAGATGCACACAGATAAACATTGATTTTCTTATCTGTTTTCATCTGGTGCATCTGTGGTTGCTTCATCCGTTTAGTTACGGCTTGTCCTCGTCTGAGCTTACTTACGGCGAAGCTGCAAACGCGACATCATCAATAAAGAAACTACTCGAAACACTGGAGTCAGTCGTGACTAAAAACTCTACTGTCACACTGCTGCCCACAAAGTCGGCCAGGTCAACCGAAGCCGCCTGCCAACTATTGGTTTCCTCACTGCTGCACAAATCGCTTTGCAGAACCGTATTCCCATCCAGCAATACATAAACAAAGTCAAATCCACACTCATCATCTGACCGAATCTGGTAATAGAACTTCAGATAAAGCGGCCCGGTGACATCGGTAAGGAAAAACGATTGCGACAATGAGCTGATTTCATCATCTAGCCCACCGAGCCAGGCAACCCAACTGCCGGAGTGGGCATTGATGGGTAGGCCGTTGTTGACAATCAGCGGTTCTCCATTCAGCGAATCTTCAAACCAGTCGCCGTTCTGTCCCTGCTCAAAATCCCCGTTAGGTACCTCTGGCAAGTTGTTGCTGCCGGGTGTGGGGGTGAAGGTGGGCGTGGGCTGCGGCGTGGCCGTGGCATTCGGCGGCTGTGTTGGGGTGGCAGTGGGGGCAGAGCTGGTAGGAACGGCCGTTGGTTGGGGCTGCGGGTCAAACGGCGCACGCTTGCCAATATACGGCAAATAGACAGCCTGATCCCCCGGCGGTTGCGTGCTACCCAGCGGCAGCTTCCACAAACTGCGCCCGTGCGTTGCCGCTACCAACTGCTTGGCACCATTTGGATATTTGTGAATTGCCAGATCGAAAATAGCTACCAGTGGCAAATTTTGGTTAAACGGCACCCAGTTTTGTCCACCGTTTGTCGTCTGATACACGCCAAAATCGGTACCTGCATAGACAACATTGGCATCATCGGGGTCAACCGCCAGTGCCAAAACGGGTATGTCAGGTAGCCCGTTGTTTTGCCCCGTATGGGAAATGTCCACCCAACTGTTGCCCCCGTCATTGCTGCGGAACACATGCCCCAGCGTGCCGGGGGTGTTGGCGGCAAACCCACTAAAGGCCACATAGAAAAGCTGCTCATTGACCATGACCACATCTGCCACCCAGCGGTTAGGCAAGGGAGCACTGGTAATATCAAACCAATTGCTGCCGCCGTTTTTCGTCAGTGCCACCAGCCCATCGGCCGAGCCAGTCATGATGTAGTTGGAGTTGCCTTTGAGAACGTTAATGGCCGAAATCGCATACCCTTTGGTCAAATCGGGACTGATCGCCGTCCAGTTGTCGCCGCGATTGTTGGAACGATACAGGCGATGGGTGCCCCAGTATACACGGCCGGCCGTATTCGGGTCAGTCAGCAGGGGCGCATAAAAAAGCACCCGGTCATTCACGTCAATTCCATTTGCCAGCACCGGCCAATCATCGGCATTGGGGGTGCCGCTTTGGTCATTGCGCTGAAACTGCATATATTGTCCCCGGCTGCTAAACCGTGTGCCATACCAATAGCGCGGGTCAAACGGGTCAATAGCGGTAAAGCCACCGTCACCCGCATCTAACCCAACCCAGCTTTGGCCGCTGTTCGTCGTTTTGGTCTTGGAATTATCCTGCATCCCGCCAAAAAAGACGTTGGGATCGGTGGGGTGCAGAGCAACCGATTGGAATTGCAGTGTTGCCAGATCGTTATTGCGTACTTGCCAGGTGTGGCCGCCGTCGCTGGATTTGTAGGCACCACCGTCGTTGCCAATCCAAACAATGTTGGGGTTGCTGGGGGCGAAGGCAATGGCGTGAAGATCGGGGTGGACGGTAGTGGCTTCGTTAATGCCGCTGTTGAATGACCAACTGTTGCCACCATCGTCGGTGCGGAACACAACGCCGTCAATGCCCGGTACGTTGCCGCTGTAAACAGCTTGGCCGCCAGCCAGCACAATGTTAGGGTTGGTGGGGTGAACCGCCAAGATATTGTCATAGCCACACTGCTCGCCACAGTAGCTGTATTGCAGGCTGTTAAGCTGGCTCCAGCTTTGGCCGCTGTTGTTGCTCTTAAAAACGGCACCAAAGCTGCTGCCATCTTGCCGATACACTTCAAAGCCAGCGTAAAGCACGGCCGGGTTGGAGGGGCTAATGGCAACTTCGATGCGGTCGTGGGCAACGGACAGCCCGAACGATTGGTTCCAGTTTGCCCCGCCGTCGGTGCTTTTGTAGATGCCGTAGCCGTCAAAGGCGGCATAGAGCGTGTTGGGGTTGTTGCTGGGCATCACTAAGGCAGACGAGGAGGCGCAGCCGTTGGTGCCACAGGCACTGGCGAGCAGCTCCCAGCTTTGGCCGCCGTTGGTGGAGCGATAGATGCCAGGGGTGCCGGTTTGGGGGTGGTTTTCATCGGTTTTGGTGAAGCCAGCCGCCGCGTAGACCAGGTTGGGGTTGGAAGGGTTGACGACGATGTTGGCAAAGGCAAGGCCAACGAAAGTATTGCTGCCGAGCAATTGCCAGCTTTGGCCGCCGTTGGTAGATTTGAGGATGCCGAGACCGTAATAGCTGTCAGAGCCGTGGGGCTCGCCCGTGCCAACGTAGATGGTGTTGGGGTTGCTGGGGTCGAGGGCGATGGTGCCAACGGCGAGGGAGGCTTGGGCATCTGTGAGGGGAACGAAGCTGTTGCCGCCGTCGGTGGTTTTCCAGATGCCGCCCTGGGCCGCGCCGATGTAGACGATGTTGGGGTTGGTGGGATGGACGGCAACGGCCGTTACGCGCCCCGAAGCATCAATAGCCAGCTCCCCCATTTGCTCCCCGGTAATGGGGTCGGGGCCAAGCTGCTGCCAGACGTTGGCGGCAAAGGTGCGGCTTTGCTGGGGCGAAAGCTGGGCCAATTGGGCTTCATAGAGGTTGTAGGCATCAAGCCGAGCGGTGAGGGGAATGGTGTCGGCGGGGTAGCTCCGCATAAAGTGCATCATTTCTTCGCGCCCGGCGCGGGCACCCTTTAGTCCGGCAACGCGCAGCGGGTTGCGGTTGCGTTCGTGGTATTGCCAGTCGAAGCCGGGGTTGTTCATGGGGATGGGGTTGCCGCTGCTGTCGAGTAACTGCTGTTCGCCACGAGAAATGGCGGCCCAATCTTCGTTGTCAACGGGGGTGTCGCTGGGCTGGGCTGCCAAGGCTAGGTTTTGCGGCTGGATGGCGGCGGGGGGGCGGTTGTTGAGGAAGATGAGGGTGATAACGGCCGTTATTCCCATCATCAACCCCGACAATATCAATATGTTGCGTTTCATAAACTGTTCCTCCTAGTTAGTAAATAGAGATTGGGGATTGGAGATTAAACAATCTCCAATCCCCAATCTCCAATCTCCAATCAACTATGCGTTGACTACAAACGTTTGCAAAATCTGGTCTAGTGCCTCCAAATCTGCGTCGCTGGTGGCTTGCACCATGACGAGGATGACGTAGTTGCGGGCTTGGGGAACGGCCGTTAGCACTACCAGCAGCGTCCCCTCACCGCCACAGTTTGTATACAGGTCATAAAGGCCGGTGTAGAGGGCATCTTCATAGTTAAAACGGCCGTCGTAGCCACAGTCGCCGCTAAAATCAAACTCTGCCAGCAGCGTTTGCTCATTCATGCTGCGCGAAAGGTCGTGCGAGGCCAGGAACACCATTCCCGGCGTACCCCATGAGTTATAGAAACCATCCAAACTGGGGGCGGCGCGTAAGCCAGCACCAATGGCTGCCCCGTCCAGCACCCAATCGCCCCCGTCCATTTCCGCCCACTGCGCCGGAATGCTGACCGTGAGAACCCCGGAATCGTCGCTGACGTTGACATATTCATACGCTACAGGGGCTTCGGCAACACCCGTTTGTGCCGCTTCTTCGGCCAACTCCTGGGCAAAGGAGAAGACGGTGGTCAGTTCCTCAAAGCTGTTGAGCTTGCCTTCCAGCACCTCGCTGGTGGCAAAGCGGAGGATTTCAAAGCTCATCACGTCGTCGCTGTTGCGGCTGCGCAGCACGTCGCAATAGGACGACATGGTGCCATCGGTTGCCAGCACCAGCCCTTCCAGCTTGGTAACAATATCGCCGCCGCGAATGCCTGCTTCGTCGGCCGGGGAGCCAGATTTAACCGAGGAGACCCAGATGCCGCTTAGACCGCTTTCTGTCACCACCGCCTGCCCGTTGATGCCGATGGAGTCACTATCTTCTCCGCGCCGCAGTTGTTCCACTACACCCTGGGCAATGTCGGCACTGATGCCAAACGCCTGCCGCGTGTCGCCGCGCCCAGCGTAGTGAACGGCAATCACCTGACCATTGGCATCTACTACCGCCCCACCGGAGTTGCCACCGTTGGTGGTGGCATCGTACTCTATCACATGCTCCACCGAAGCCCAGTTGGTTTCGCCGCCAGCCTGCTCTTTGGAAACGATGCCGCGTGTAAGGGTATATTCGGGGTTACCCAGCGGGAACCCAGCGACATACATTTCGGTGCCGACGTTGACGGAACCTTGGTGCCATTGTAAATAAGGAAAGCCTTCACCGTCAATATCAATGACGGCCAGGTCGGAGCATTCGGAGACGCCAAGGATTTTGGCGTTGCGGGGGCGGTCTTCGCCGGGCAGGTAGACTTGCAGCAGGGCGGAGCCGGTGACCACGTGGTTGTTGGTGACGGCGATGCCGCTGGGGTCAATGATGAAGCCAGAGCCAGCACCGGCCACGTTTTGCACAGCCCCAAATTCGGGGTGGATAAAGCTGCCCTGGGCGATGATTTGGACGACGGCGGAGCGCACGTCTTCAACGCTGCTAACGGCACCAGAAACGGCCGTTACTGCTTCACTTCCACCACCCTTGCCCGACCCGCTATCCGTTTCGGCTACTGTAGCCGGTTCTTCTGCCGCCTGGGTTGGCGCAGCAGCAGGTTCACTTTGCCCCAGCGGCGCCTGGACGCGGAAATCAAGCGTTTGGTTGAGTTCATCATTGAGATAGATGTCTACTTTATAGGTTCCGGCCGGCCACGCCCCGGCGGTGTTGGCCGCTTCAAAAACCACGTCACCGCTGCCCGTCACCAGTTCGGTTTCGTTGAGCAGGTAGTTGGGCGCGGCAGCATCACCCACATTAACGGCCGTCCACACCGCCTTCACCTTTGTGTCGTCCGGCGCATTTGCCAAATTCACAATGCTGTAGAATGTGTCGGCCGGGTCAAAAACGGTTGTTGTCTGGGTGCCAGCTTTGTCACGGGATAAAGAAGTGCTTTGAATGTTAGCTGTACTGGCGCTAAATTCGCAGCCAACTAAACCTAACAATGATAAAACAACAAAAAAGAGGAAAAAAGTGATCTTTCGCATGTTTGCTCCTTCAAAAATTTTTTGCCAGCATAGAAGCAAGGGATAGCAACGACAGACAGGCTCTATCAACTGGTCATCATAGATTGTGGCTAAAATAGGGGGATTCCGTTACGCGGAGTCAATCAAATCTTCTGTTGCAGATGAATAGGGGTTCCCTCCATCGGATATGAACTCACCCGTCCAAGACTGCCCCGTTTGGGTTTCTAAATGGGCAACCAAGTCGGCCAAATTGGCAAAATACTGCCGCTCGCGGGTTTCGGCACTTTGCAAACTGACCCGCCAAGGGGCGTTGGCATGTTCGCGCCACAAACGGAGTAAATAGGCATGGTAATTGGGTGAGTTACTGCTCATTATCTTTGTCCTTGCCAAGGCCGCTGCTGACCTTTGACTTGATGTGATAATAGCAGGCTA
>JAGQGA010000362.1 GCA_020432595.1 Anaerolineales bacterium
AGTTTACGCACTCGTTGTGCTTCTAGGCCTTCGGCAGCAAGTGGCTCGGCAATAACGTTTGAAAGGTATTGGACTTAGGCTACCCTTCCCTTTCTGCCACCAGCGCAAAAAAGTTTTGCAAAAAGCGCCGGCCGTCCAAGTTTTTCTCATCATATGCTTCCGGATGGAACTGGGTGCCAAAGAGGGGGAGTGATTGGTGTGCCAGCAGTTGAAGGGCGGTGATGTCGGTGGCTGCCAAGTTTTCAAACCCTTTCGGCAGTTGCTTTACCTCCCAGTAATGCGCCTCAAACAAATTCATTTGCGGGGCTAACCCGGCAAACAGCGGGTGGGGGCGAAGCTGTTGCACTGGGGTAAACCCCCACTCATGCGTCCGATTGCGCCACGACTCGTCATCCATATCCCCCGCTTCGGCCGGAATAATGGCTCCGACATTTACCCCAAACGTTTGCGCCATCATCTGGCAGCCACCGCAAAAGCCCAGCGTAGGCTGCGCCCCTTCCCGAAACATCGCCCGCAGCCCGGCCAGATTCGCTTCGTCATAATGCTGAAACTCGGTCATGTTGCCACTCACCAGCACTGCCCGCACTTTTAGCTCCCGCAGCACCTCTGGATTTACGCGCTGATAGCGCATCACCAGACAATGATCGCCGCTAATTTCCTCCAGCCGGTATTTGACATTTAGCACCCGCTGCAAATGCACGTCCCATTTATCCCCCATCTCCTTCACCCGATCATGCTCAATATCTACGTAAACGATCATCTTGCTACCTCCGATTTTTGCACCAGGTTGCCGCCACGCCACAGATAAAGTGCCAGCAGCGGCTCCGTTGTCGTTTGCATGGTGTGGGGCTGCCAGGGGGCGTGGTAAATGACGGCACCAGCCGGCCGTACATGCCACCCTTCATCTCCTCGCCGCCAACGGCCGTTTCCCGTCAACGCCACATACACCTCTTCCGCCTCATGCCAATGCAGCGGATATTCAATCCCCGGCCCCAGCAGCAAAAAGCCACACGCCAACTGCTTGCTGGCAACTGGCCCCCGCAGCCCAATTAGCTCCGTCCAGCCATAATTTGCCAAAAAATCAGCCCCAAAATCGCTGACGGTGTAGGTTTGGCCCCAGGTGAGGAAAACGGCCGTTTCTACCAACCTCCTCACCAACCCCCGCGCCTCCTCACTGGCTAACCCCACCGTATGCGGCAGCCAACGCAGCACCGGCAGCGAATTTGGCATCAACTGACGATCAACCGTCCCAGCCTCCGGCCACAGCGCCAAAAACGGAGCCAAAGGTTCCGCCGCCAATTGAGTCAAAAACTGCCTCATTTCTGCCACCAGGGACACCATCTAACCGTCCATCCTCTGGTAAACAGGCCTCAACCTGTTCGCCTCTTTTTGCAGAAAACATCCATGCGCCCAAGCAAATAGCTCAGTATAATCCCTCTATCTATCTTACTACGAAGGAAGTGACTATGACCACGCTTGATCTTGATTTTGTTCGCCAACAGTTCCCTGCCTTTTCCGAACCCAACCTCCAGGGCTGGGCCTTTTTTGAGAACGCCGGAGGTTCCTACGCCTGCGGCCAGGTAATTGACAAACTCCATCGCTACTACCGCCAAACCAAGCTACAGCCCTACGGCGTTTACCCCGCCTCAGCCCGCGCCGGGCAAGAGATGGACGAATCATACCGCCGCTTGGCCGGTTATCTCAACGTAGAGGAAGACGAAGTACATTTTGGTCCCTCGACCTCGCAAAACACCTACGTGCTGGCTCCGGCCTTTCGCGGTGGCTGGGATGAAGGAGATGAAATTATCGTCACCAACCAAGACCACGAAGCCAACTCTGGGGCATGGCGGCGGCTGGAAAAAACGGGGATTGTGGTGCGTGAATGGCGCATTGACCCTGACAGCGGCGAGCTTGACCCAGCGCAGCTTGACAATTTGCTGAATGACAAGACCCGCCTCGTCGTCTTTCCCCACTGCTCCAACGTGGTCGGCCACATCAACCCCGTGGCCGAAATTGCCGCCAAAGTCCATGCCGCCGGGGCATTGGTGGCGGTGGATGGGGTAGCCGCCGCGCCACACGGCCTCCCCGACATTCAGGCTATCGGTGCCGATGTCTATCTGTTTTCGCTGTACAAAACATTTGGCCCGCACCAGGGACTGGCGGTGGTGCGCCGCCACGTGATGGAACAGCTAACCAACCAGAGCCATTATTTTAACGCTGCTTATCCGCGCAAAAAGATTACCCCGGCCGGGCCGGATCATGCCCAAATTGCCTGTGCCTCGGGTATTGCTGACTATTTTGACGCGGTATACGCGCATCATTTTGCCGACGAGGTGGATGCGGCCGAACGGGGCCGCCGCCTGCACAAGCTGTTCCGCGAGGCGGAGCAGGCGCGATTGGCACCGCTGTTGGATTTTTTGAAGGCGCGGAGTGATGTAAGCCTGGTAGGGCCGGCGGACCCCATTGTGCGTGCTCCTACCGTTTCGATTCAGACTCATAAACGGCCGTCTTCTTTCATTGCCCGCGAACTGGCCGAACACAATATCATGGCAAACAGCGGCGATTTCTACGCCGTTCGTCCACTGGAAGGAATGAACATCCCGCTTAACCCCGGCGTACTGCGGATGTCGTTTGTCCACTACACCACTGATGCGGAAGTAACCCAATTGATGGAAGCCTTGGATGCGGTGTTGTAAATGGGCTGATCTGTTGTGATAGGAGCGTGGTGCGTGGTGCGTGACAAATTACGCACCACGCACCACGTAAAATCACACCTCACGCGGTTCCTTCACCCAAAAGCGGAGCATCAGGAAAGCCAATAAACTGACTACCACGCTGGCGGCAAACACCCACGTATAGCTAATTTTGACCAGCAAGGCCCCCAGCAGCGGTGCTGCCATGCTGCCAATACCGGCCAGCGTGTTGGTGAGGCCGATGTAGGTGGGGCGTTTTTCTGGGGCGCAAAATTCCACGACGACGAGCATCCCGGAAACGATGCGGGCACCAGAAAAGAAGCCGAGCAAAAAGAAGGTGCCGATAAACCAGTTTGGATCGGGAGCTAACCAGGCGAGGGCGAAGGCAAAAACGGCCGTTAATGCCGCAAGCTCCAGCGACAGCCGATGACCGCGCCGATCCGCCAAAAACCCCATCAGCAAACTACCGGCCGTTTGCCCCACCAGGCTGGCTGTCGTAAACGTCGCCACCATGCCATCCGAAATCGCCCACATCTGAATCGCCGCCACCGTCAAAAAGCCGCTCCCCATTTCTGCCAACGCCAGCACAAACCGCGCCAGCAAAAAGCTGCGGAAATTGTGGTCAGTTTGCACCACCTTGGGCAGTTCAACCAAATATTGGCGCGTCGTCCGGCGCGGCACGCTGGCCTTCACCACCGGCTCGCGTGTCAATGCCAGAAAAGTCCAGCTTAACGTAATTGCCATCCCTGCCACAGCGAACAGGTAAATAAAGTTAAGCGGAAAGGCAACGCGATCCAACACCTGTCCAGCAATGCTGGCTGCCCCTACGCCTAGCAGCGTCCCAATAAACATGGTGCCGCCAAAAAAGCGCCCCCGCTGCGTCACGGGGAAGCAGCGAGCAATCATATCTTGCCAGGCTGCCGCCACCATGCCGCCACCGAAAGTGAACCAACTGTAAAGTAGTAAGAGCAGCACCACCGCCAGCGTGGGTGAACGATAGGCAGCCAGGGGAGCCAGAATAAACAAAATGGCGGGCAGCCGCTCGGTTAGAAAGCCAATGTTGACCACAATCGGCTTTTTGCGATCCAGTCGTTCGATGATGTTGGCCGTCAGCAGTTGCGGCAGCATAAAGCCACCCTGCGCCAACATCGCCATCAGCGCCAGCGGCAAGGTACTGCTGGTCAATTTGCTAATAAACAAAGGCAGGATGGTGGTGGATGAAATGAGGCTGAGACCACCCATGAAAAAAATGACATCAAATGAGTTGACGAGGAAGTTCCAGCGCAGATGGCGATCCCGCTCAACTTCGGCTTCATCGGGGGTTAAAAGCTGGACAGGTTGGTCAAGCTGGAGCAAACGGCGCAGAGGCCGACGGGTAATGGTGGTCAAATTGCTCAACAGTTCTCCTAACTACGAATGCGCTGCACAAGAGCCTGCACACGGGCAGGGTCAAATTGGTCAAAGCGGTGGCTGATGCCGGTGGCAACAAGAAAGCAATCGGCGTAGGGTAGATAGTCGCCCACGTTTTCGGGGGTAATGCCGCTGGCGATGGCTAATGGATGGCCGCCAATGGCCTGCTTCATGGTGCGGATTTTGGCAAGGGAAGCGGCGTGGCCGGTGCCGGGGCCGCTGGTGGTGACGACATCCATGTAGGCAACGGCCGTTTGTGCCGCCACCCCCAAATCTGCTACCTCGCGCTGATATTTAAACGCCACCCCGCCAAAGTAAAGGCCATTCCAGCCGTGCTGCTGCTGCGCCTGCTGCACCCGTTCAGCGGCGGGCTGGGCGGCGCGGGTTTCATCAATTTCGGCGTTGTCCACCCACACCCCGGCCATGCCTGGCGGCACGGCAGCAAAGGTGGCGGCGGCATCCAAATCGAGGCAGTTCACGCCCAGCCACCAGTGGGGAAAAACGGCCGTTAATGCCGCATACACCTCCAGCAAAACCGAAGAGGCAATGTCATGGTTGATCAAAAAAACGCCATCGGCACCAGCATCGTGGGCAATGTGGGCGTTACGCTCCGCCTGCGCCCGGTCAACTACATGGATGACGGGCAGGATGACGTGGCGTTGGGAAAATTGTTGGCGGAATTTAGAAGTCATAGTATGGGGATTGGTAATCAGTAATCGGTAATCGGTATTCAGTACTGGTTACCGATTGCCGATTACTGGCAACAGCTTGATGCCAAACATAATGGCCTTGGGATATTGATGAACGGGGCGATAGCCAAGTTTTTTGTAAAAGGCAACGGCGCGGGGATTGCTGCGGCTAACACCCAGATGAACGGCCGTTACGCCCATCTCTTGCAGTTCATGCCAAAATCGCTCCATCAGCTTGCGCCCCCACCCTTGCTGCTGCGCTTCCGGCAGCAAATCAATGTGCAAATGCGCCGGGTAGCTTGCCACATACGCTTGCAGCTCCTCATCAGACACCCGCGCACTGGCGTGGATGCTGCGGACAGCCCAGGCATCAGATGAAGGGTCGGTTGGCTCAGGCAGCGGATAGCGTGCCCGCAGCGGCGGCAGCCAGTCGCGCTCACACCGTTCGCCAAACGCCACCGAGTCGCGTGTGCCCAAAATGTAGCCGCAGGGAACCGCATTGCGGGTCAGCAAAAAGCACAAATCTGGTTCAAAGACAGCATAGGGCGCAGCATAAATATGCCCCAACAGGTCGGGGTCACGGTACAGCAGCGTGGCATCACGCCCATGATCGCCAGTTTGCAGGCAAATGCGGTACAGGGAGGTCAAATCGGTGGGGTGATAGGGACGGATAGCAAAAGTCGTCATGAGGGGGAATTGTATGCTACGCAGGTCGGTTTGCAAACAGGTTGCGTGGGTAGCTAACCAATTGGCTCTTGACTTGTTGCCCCCACCTCATTACTGTTGCTACCATGCAGTAAAAGTTGCTACCTGCCACTTGTTACCTGCACACAGTTCATGGAGTAAACTATGTTAAAAAAACGATGGCTATTGTGGGTTGTGTTGTTGTTGGGGGGAATAACGGCCGTTTATGCCCGCACCCGCGCCACAACCAACAGCTACCTCCCCCTCATCACCCGTTCCGGCACCCCGCCGCCGCAAATCGCTGGATGCGATGTCTTCCCCGGCGACAACATTTGGAATACCCCCGTTGACAACCTTCCCGTTCACGCCAGATCGTCGGGTTACATCAGCACCATCGGAGCCAGCCGCACCGTCCACGCCGACTTCGGCTCTGGCATGATGTTTGGCGGCGGCTTTGGGGCTAAATACGGCATCCTTGAACCGATCAC